>JAGUWT010000113.1 GCA_020062205.1 Thermodesulfovibrionales bacterium | reverse complement strand
TTCCCTGAAAAAGATGTCCTGACCGGTTATATTTGTGATTAAAAAACCAAAAGTCTATCTTATTTCTTATTTCCACATGTTATGTCAAGAGTCAAGACCTGACACCATAAATCGACCATTCACTGTTTCATTTCATCCTTTCCCATGCCTGCAATGATCAGCTATCGTTGTGGGTTTGCGACGTGTGCCTGCTAAGGTCAATCTTAATCACAATAATAAAACAGGCACATGGAGCCCCAACGTCGGATATGGATATTGGAGCGTCGCAAACCCGGTTGTTATCTGAAGGCCGCCATCATGCCCTTTCATATGCATTTAAAAAATCATCCCTCGAAATTCCAGATTGTGTGCAAATCGTTCTGAGAGTAGAAGCCTTTATTCGGGGATGATTGGGCATAGTCAGGGGAGTCTTTGAGCCATCAGGATTTAATCTTTCCATGGAGATATGTTCCCTTTCCCGAATCAAATTAAATCCCAAAATCTCAAATGTCTTTATAACCTTTTGCTTTGGTGCATCAACTGGAAATTTTGGCATTACGCCTAAACCCCTGCTTCAGCAACAAATGCCTCAAGAATCGGCGGATCAATTTCAAATACTTCTTCCCCAAAGGTTTCAAAATGAAAACGGATCGCAGACTTGACATCTGAAAGAGCCTCTTCATATGTATCACCCTGTCCAACAACAACACCCTTAATCCCCAATGGATAAGCTACATAACCGTCAGGATGTTTTTCAACGATAATCTTAATTTGTTTCATAATCATAAACCTCCTCTCCTGACTAATAATATCATATTCCCTTTTTTGATGGCGGCTTTCAGCTTACGTTGTGGGTTTGCGACGTGTGCCTGCAAAGGTCAATCTTAATCTCGATAATAAAACAGGCACATGGAGCCCCAACGTCGGATATGGATATTGGAGCGTCGCAAAGCCTATTGTTAGCGGATGTTAGGGGCAATAATTTTATGTTTTTGAAAATTCGTATTTAACAGGAAGAAGTCTATCGAGAGTGAGATGTTTTGAAGCATCAAGAATCTCTATGCCTATTATCCTGTCACCTTCCCCGATATCTAAAACAATATCTTCCGTAACTCTCCGGTTAATGACATCCTGTTTTCTGTCGTCAAGCCTGATGTAAAGAAGGTCTGTTTTGTCATTGTAAATAATGTTCATGCTGCCTCCTCCCACTTCCCATAAAATACATATACTGTAACAGTCACTATTATATCACCTTCAATAGTATAGAATACCTCGACTCTCTTTTGTTCAAAATATCTATTGAGACGATTCTGCTTGAACTCATAAATCTTGGCCTTACCAGGCCTTTCGTATTTGGCAGGTAGAGAAAATCCTGTCCGAATTACATCCTTAATTTCTTCCTCATTCGTGCCTCTTTCTTCTGCACGTTCTAAAGTATGCGGGTCTATCTGAATTTCCATATTAATAATTTATCAATTCCTTTGATATATTGCCCGTAATTTCCCGCTAACGGACGCAGGCTAAAAGAAGTGCAAGGCATTTCCCATTAAATCATTTTCCTTTTGCCTGATGTTAGGCAAAGTCGCCTCTTTAAATTTTAACACGAGTTACGCACTTTAAGAATAAGTGCAAAATATCAATGAGTTATATTTTGTTGTTCTGTCATTCCCGTGAAAACGGGAATCCAGTACTTTCAAAGACTTCTGGATACCCGCTTTCGCGGGTATGACGAAAAATGCGTAACTCGTAATTTTAAATCAAGCCTATTCTTTTAGAAACCCTCATCTCTTCGCTCATCTATATCCAGCTTTTATAGCATCCTCTTCCTTGTTAAAGTAAACTCGGTTTTCTTCCTTGACACGACCGTAGTTAGCCTGACCTGGAAGATGATAAATCTTCGACAGCCTGTTAGCAATGATCTTTCCGGAAGTCTCAGTTGGGGGCTGTAAGACTTTCACTTTTGCAGCCCAAAGGCCCAAGCCCGCCGCTCGTGCCTTGCGCTCATAGCTACGGAACTCTTTATAGCGATGGAACGGAGAAGGGGCAATAACACGGGCATACCCCTGTTTGATTAATTCGGCATTAAAAAGAGTGCCATCTATAAGGAATACATAGGCGAGAAGACGCCCATAGTCATCATACTGGTTAGAAGGCTCAAGTTCAAGACGCACCTTTTTACCTTCTAGTCGCCTCTTGGTAAATTCCGAGGCCTCAGGACCAAAAAACTCAACAGGCTTCTCTGGATGAACTGTTTCAGGAGTATCAACACCAATAAGGCGCACCGTTATAGACTCCCACCCACGCTTTACATAAATAGTATCACCATCGATTACCTCTGTGACAAGAATCCACTCTCCTCTGGGATTTCCTCCACTTAAAGTTAAAAGTGGATAGCCAGTTATGATTAAGGCGATAAGAACGATAGCGGAAAGTAGTTTTGTAGGTATCCAGAATCTTTTACGCATATTGTACCTCAACTCATCGGTATTGTTGGGGTTTACACAACCATTAAGGGGCGATTTCGCCTATCGTTCCCAGCACAAATGAAGCCTTTTCGGTTTGGGGCTTTAGCCGTTTGTGCTGTGTTAGCGGAAGTGCCCTTCCTAAAAACTACGCAGTCTCATATTGAAGAACATTTAGCTGCTCGGGAGTCATTCTGATGCTCAGATTGAGTATTTCAATCCCTACTACTTTTCCCTCCGAGTTAAAATCCAAAACTACGCCTGGCTGAACTTCTTCTGATTCTATAATAGAAGATTCATCCAAACGAAAATAGAGTGCGTCATTTTCTTTGTCCACTTTTAGCCTCATTTTTGCCTCCTTGCTTTACGGTCAAAGAAAACCGTAACGACTTTCTTCGGTGAAACATGAGGATTTACAACTACATGAAGAATTCGTCCCTCATGTTCTGTAATACTTTTGAAATAATGAATATTGTTATCTTTCCCTATATTTTCCCAATCAGGTTTATCAAAAGTACGCTTTACCCAATCCTCAAGAATATTTCGCTCCTTCAACATGTCTTGAGTGTGTGCTGATAATTTAAAGTCCATATTTTTTTTTTGCAAAAGATGCAGCTTCCGAATATTTTTCTTCTTCCATAAGAGTATCATAAACTTTTTCGATTATTTCTAATTTATCTTTTAATTTGTAATCTTCAATTAAACTCTGTATCTCATCTAAACAATTATGTACTTTCATGCGTTTATATTCTCCATCTACAGACCTCGATGCTTTAATCATCATTTTTCTTGGACGTTCTATCTCTGATATCGCTGCTTTTTGGGCTTTTGATTCCATACTTTTTTATATCCTCCACCTAATTATATCAGTCTAAAGGGTATTTCCGCTATCGTTCTTGGCGGAAAAGAAGCCCAAAAGGTTTTAACGATAGTCTTTTCCACCATGTTACCTGCCTGTTGCGGGTATTTTTCATTTATTTATAAAATGTATTTTTTAGGTTTGACCCCCTTCA
>JAGUWT010000008.1 GCA_020062205.1 Thermodesulfovibrionales bacterium | reverse complement strand
CTCAGGCGAGCCGCTGTTTTTAATCATATCAAGCGCCTGGGGGTCTATCTGAAACCCGGATTCAGCAAAAATTTGGACTATCTCGCCAGTCTCCATATCAAGAACATATATCTTTTATTGGGATAAGATTTATCCTTCTTTTACAACGATGCTTTTATTTACTTTTACCCTAATTAACAAAGTGGTGGAAGTATGGTCTCAGAATCGGAACCTTTTGTGAAAATCATAAATGAACCTCTCAAATCAAAGAATCCATTAGTTATTGGAGGGTTTCCCGGCATCGGTCTTGTGGGAAACATAGCGTGCCAGCACATTATAGAAGAACTGGGTATGAAATATATGGGCTCGATTGATTCGAGGTATTTCCCACCGCTTGCTGTGCTTTTCAATGGTATTGTATATATGCCTGTACGCATTTATGAATCCGCAAAAAAAGAGATTGTTGTAATAATTTCAGATATACCCATACATCCCACGGCATCGTATGATATCAGCAAGGTGCTTGCCGACTGGATGCAAGCCATTAATACCAAAAATGTTGTCTCAATTGCAGGCATAGCCACTGCAACAGGAGAGCGGCGGGTTTTTGGGGGAGCAACAAACGCTGAACTTCTGGAAAAGATTAAAGATAAAACTGAAGTATTCCAGGTAGGGACTATTTCGGGCATCTCAGGCAGCATAATGACCGAGAGTTATCTCCGTGGCTTGCCGGCTGTGAGTTTACTGGGCGAAACGCCTGGACCAAATCCTGACCCGAGGGCGGCGGTTGAAGTAATCAAGGTTCTCAACAATATATTCGGCTTGGAAATAGATACTGATAAATTATTAAGTCAGGCTGAGCAGATTGAGCTTGAACTTTCAAAACTCGCCGAGCAGGTCAAAACCACAGAAACGTCCCCTATTCCAAAGAAAGAGTTCCCTATGTACGGGTGATGTTATGCGCCATATCGTGTTGAGCGGAATTTCGCATCAGGTTCTGAAGGATATGGAACATGATAAGATTAAAACCATCGAGATCAGAAGCCCGCATAATTTCCTCTCGGTGCTTGAAACCGATGTAGGAGATGTAATTTTTCTTACTTCAACAAGTCTGGCTGATGTGAGACCTGGCACAACTGGTATTATTGCAAAAATACGCGAAAAACAGGTTTCGATGCACAGGATGGTTCATAAAAACATGGAGTTTTATGAGGAAGCTGAGGTGCAGATGGCACGTCTCCAGCTAGAGATGAGAGGATATGCGAGAGTCCGCCGCGCCGAGTGCTGTGCGCTGGGGGAGGCTACAGTGGTTGAGGCTGATGAAGTGCGGTTTTTCGAGGGCAGGTAATAAATTAACTCATATTTTTACCCCCAACCTTTCACCCACTATTAAATAAAAACTTGCTAGAACCTCCTGTTTTCGTATTTACCGTGAGTTTTGCATCACTTAAACTTTTCGGTGTCGACTTCTGGAAGTATTTTATTCTCTGCCATACCAAAAACTTCGATCAAAGTCCTCGTTTCTTTATTAAGTCCGCTCAATTTCCTATAAACCTGTACTCCCCCCTCCTTTCCAACGGCAATATGTACTGCTTTTAGCCGTTCCAGTGTTTTCATGGCGTCCTCAATGCTTACATCGAGCCCACTATTACTGATCTTCATTTTCAATAACGAGCGGAGCTGAAAAGCTGTCGAACAAACAAAAATATTACCCAAGATATGCTCTTTCGTTCTGACATTTTGAGGATGTAGCCCAAGCACACTTTTCAGAGTTCTTATTGCCTTCTCTATCTGATCTCTCGTTCTATAAGACTCAAGTACCTCTTTCTCATTGAGGTCAAATTCCGTAGTCACAAAAACTTGGTATCCATCATATTTATCCAGTTCATCCAATGATTTCGTTTTCTCGATAGTGAAAGTGAATCCACTTCTTTTGCCTTTCACAGCAAGGTATCTTGTAACTTTAAACTTCTTTTTTATGTGTCCTACTTTTTCATCCCTTTCCTTTCTGGACTTGATTTCACCTTTCTCCACAGACTCAAGAACTAAACTGAGTTCCTCCTCTGCCTTGCTAATTCTTGATTCTCTCCCTTTCTTATTTGTCTGTGCAACAGAGGAATTCCACGCCACCACATATTTTCTTCGTCCTTTAATAATAGAAGTTGCTACCTCGTTATTGCCAGTATTCATCCATTCACCTCTTGGGATTTTAATCTCTTCCAGAAACTTTGTGGACTTTATCTTCGCCCTGAGAGCTACCAGATAGCGTTCTTTCTTGCGATCCATGTATTTTAGGTTCTCCCATGTCGCCATTCCTCTATCCACAACTCTTGGAGCATCGAGTCCGAACTCGTTTTTCAGACATCTATCCATAGGCTTCAGACTTTTTGCATCTGTTCGATTTCCTGGCCATACTTTATGAGTAACGATAACACCTTTTTGATCCACCACAAAAGCAACCACTATCTGAAGTTTATCTTTAGTATGACCTCTTGGATGACCGAATTCTGCAAGTACACACTCCTCACCTTCAAAGTAAGTTGACGTGAGATCAATATCGAGCCTCTCGCATTCGTAACCATAAACGTGCCTTATTTTTTCGTAAAGAGAAACCTGCATTGGAATCGTATTTTCTGGCTGGAGGTAGTTCAGAGCCCTGATAGCTACATTATAAGTAAGTTCTTCTGGTTGCAGTTTGAGGAAAAAAGGTAAATAACTTCTTGAATACCACTCTGAAACTTGAAAATAGCTACAGGGATCACAATTTCTGGCTATTGCCATTATTTCTACGATCTTTCCGAGTTCAGTGCCTCCGCCTTTGTAGCCATGACGATTGACAATGTTAATGAAGTCTATCTCTTCACAAATTTTGTGCAGTGCCAGTTCTCGCCCATAGCCAAAGACATCTTCTACCTCAAATGTAGATATTGGAGACGGGAAAGAATAACCGATAGAGTATAAGAGTTCGTGGAATTTCTTTAGGAGATCACTTTCTCCAATTACAGAAATTTTATTCTCAAGTTCAAGACGCTGTGTTTCAGTTAAATTATCCAGTCTACCAAGTTTGAGCAAATACTCTTGAAAAACCTTGTTTTCCCTACGTTTAGATCGAACCACAGCATAGTAAATATGTCCCCTGCTTTTACATGACTTAATATGCATGTTACTAAATTGTTTTCCCTACATAAATATTTTATGGCTAAGCTACTTTATTATAGTTTTCCCTACAAAATATTGACCACATTACGGCAGCCTATTGAACCGTTGGAAAATAGAAAAATTATGAAGATTAAGTATTTAAGGTGATAAACTCACGATAGGATACTTTAAAATCCCCTTGGTCTTGAACAACTTCTTTCTTTGGAGCTTCTGGTGTGACATAGGATACTTTAAAATCCCCTTGGTCTTGAACAACTTCTTTCTTTGGAGCTTCTGG
>JAGUWT010000099.1 GCA_020062205.1 Thermodesulfovibrionales bacterium | reverse complement strand
TCCCTGTCATCTCTCCTTCCCACACTGCACGTACCCCATTGACAATAACATAATAAATCCCCTCTGGCTTTAAAAATGGCTCATCAAATGTTGCCCCGTCAATTATCTTATCAGGGTCAAAGACAACAATGTCTGCAAATGCACCTTTTTTTATTACCCCTCTTTCATGGATATCAAATGTCTTTGCAGGAAGCATTGTTATTTTGTGTATGGCCTCGCCCATACTCATTAACCCTTCATCCCTTACATACCTTCCAAGAAATCGCGGGAAGCTCCCGAATCCCCTCGGGTGAGGTTTGCCTTTATGGGTAGTGCCATCTGTAGAGCGTGCAGAACTATCCGTGCCTATCATGACATATGGAAGAGAAAGAAACCTTCTGAGATTATCCTCATTCATGGATGAAAATATCGCACCAACCCTGAGACTTTCTTCGGTAAGAATCTTAAAAAGCATATCAACAAGGCCAGCGCCTTCATGCCTTGCAATATAAGCGATGCTTTTACCTTCCATCCATTTGTTTTTTTGAGTTGATACTGCGGATACCCTGACACCCTCCCAATATTCCATATCTGGATGTTTGTGAAGTATTTCTTTTTTTAGCATCTCCTGAACCCTTGAACTCTTTAACCTTTCTAACTCTCTCTCCGACCCTCCCTCATATGTCCACGATGGAAGTACTGAGTCAAGATCTGTAGAGGCAGCAGTATAAGGGTATCTATCGCATGTAATATTAATTCCTTGCTTTCGGGCATCTTCTATCAATGATATAGCCTCGCCTATCTTGTGCCAGTTCTCTTTACCACTTGTCTTGATATGCGATATATGAACCTTGATATTGGCTTCGCTTCCGATACGTATTAACTCTTGTATTGATTCAATAAGCCTGTCCCCTTCACTCCTCATATGTGAGGTATAAATAAATCCCCCCATCCCCCCTTTTACCCCTCTACGTCCCCCCTTAGCAAGGGGGGAATTAAAGGGGGGTAAGAGGGGATCATGATATTGAGATATAACTTTACAAAGCTCGATAAGTTCCCCTGTTTTTGAATAAACCCCAGGTGGATAAATAAGCCCTGTTGAAAGTCCTATTGCACCCTCATCAATTGTTTCTCTCAAGAGAGCCTGCATCCTTTTTAACTCAATATCATCAGGCGTTTTATCTGCATAACCACTTACAGATGCCCTTATATTGCCGTGACCTGCAAGTGTAGCAAAATTAATAGCAATGCCCTTTCTTTCGAGGATTTCAAAATACTCCTTAAAGGTTGACCAGCGTTCCTGGATACCAAGTTCCCTGAGGTCTCCTTCCCTCTGTTTTAGAGCTTCATCATAAAGTGGAGCAGCAGAAAGACCACAGTTTCCGTTTACCTCTGTTGTTATTCCCTGACATATTTTCCCTTCTGCACGAGGATCAGCGAGGAGGGTAAAATCTGAATGTGCATGGGTATCTATAAAACCAGGAGCAACTGCCAAACCATTTGCGTCTATAATTTTTTCTGCCTTCCTATAGGTCGTAGACTGCCTACTGCCTACTGCTTTCTGATCAACTAAAACAATCTTATCTTCAACAATCCCAACATCAGCCTCAATTGGCTCTCTACCTGTCCCATCAAAAATCAGACCTTCTTTGATTAATATGTCAAAGCTTTCTTGCATTTAAAATCCATTTTCTGACTTTTTTTCATCAAAAAAAATCTCTGGTGAGTGTATGCTTCTTACAAGCAAAGGTATCAGAAATGTAGAAATAACCTTCGCACGGCCCCAGAAACCTGTTATATTCCCCTCTTTCATCTTCTCCCTGTAGGTCTCAGCTATATAGTCTTTGAGTCTTGGAAGAGCCTTCATGGTAAGTCCCATCGTAGAAAAAAACTCTACAACAGGTATGCCTAAACGCTCAAGAGGTCTTAATATCTTTCCGAATGCACCAACCAGTAATTCTATCTGTGTTGTGGCTGTAAGTATCTTTGCGCCGGCAATCATAAAAAATACCCTCATCGTTCTGACAGAGGCTATATTGAGACCTTCATCGGTGATAACGATAGGACCTTTACTGTAAATGATTCTTCCGTGCTGAAATAATATATTGCTGATAAAGGTAAACAAAAGGAAAAGGCTTATCGGGATTAAGCCGCTCTTAAGAGATTTAATAGGTGTCCTGAAGAGAAGTATCAGGGTTGCAGTAAATATAAAAAGATAAAAAGTGATATTTTTTATAAGGAAAAGACAGATAATAAAGACTATATATAAGATGATCTTAATTTCTGGGGGCAAAAAGTTTACCTTGAATGTCTTTCAGCGCTTCTCGATTCTGCGACCTTTTGAACTGCTGGTATAGATGGTATTGATGTACTAAATTTATTCAGCCCTTCAGCAATCGCCTTTGCTATCTGTATCCTGTATGATTCCTGTGATAACAGTTTTTCCTCTTCAGGATTACTGATAAATGAGACTTCAACAAGCACAGATGGCATCCTTGCACCAAAAAGCACATAGAAGAGTGCCTGCTTGACTCCGAGGTCTAATATCTCTTTATTGTTATTACCATTATTCAGTGTTGATACCATGGATTTCTGGATATAGTGTGCAAGCTTGATAGACTCGTCCCTTTTGTTTTCCCGCACAAGGTCACTCTTAATTATTTCCAGGATATCCATCTTTTTTTGCATCTCTTTCATCTTCTTGAGGGATATTGCATTCTCTCTTGCAGCAACCCTCATAGCCTCTACATCATTTGTCCAGTTCAGGAGATATGTCTCAATTCCCCTCGTCTTCCTTTTAGGGCTCGCATTGGCATGTATTGATACAAAGAGGTCTGCATTTTTTTTGTTTGCTATAACCGTTCTTTCTTCCAGCGGTATGAACACATCGGTCTCCCTTGTCAGAAAAACTTCATTGAGTGGATCAGATAGAAGGAGTTTCTTAAGCTTGAGCGCTATGTCAAGCACAACGTCTTTTTCATAAAGCCCTTTATAGCCAACAGCCCCAGGATCATGTCCTCCGTGTCCCGGGTCGATAATAATCCTCCTTTTCGCAAGAACAGCTTCTGGCTTTTTCATCTCCCTTCCAGTTCCATACACATCAATAACAAGCCTTGCAGGACTATCTAACATAAAGGTATTAAAATCTGAAATATTTTCAAGGTCAAGGACAACCCTAACGGTATCAGGTTTGAACTGACCTGCCCTGACTGCTTTCAATATACCGTCACCGATAGGAAGTTTTGTCTCTATATCCTTTGCCATTGTGGTATCTTTCAGGTCGAAGAAAAGCCTGTCAGGGTTTGATAAACGGTTTTTTGAAAACTCAATGGGGTCCGAGAGATCAACCACAATCCTTGTGTAATCAGGGGAAGACCAGTAGCGAATACCTTTGACCTCTATTCTACCGGAAGCAATAACAAGAGAAGTGAGGGAAAACAGACATACCAATACGAAAGGTACAATTTTTTGGAATATTTTTTTGCTGTTGAATGTGAGGTTTACAAACAATTCCTGTTCCTTAACCTCATTCTTATTGATTAAACAGACTGAACAGCGCTTATTCCTGGTATTTCTCTCTTTAAGTTTGCTTCAACCCAGTTTTTCAAAGTAAGCGTTGCCATCGGGCATGATCCACAGGCACCCTTTAACTTCACATATACAACACTATCTTTTATGTCTACAAGTTCTATATCTCCACCATCTGACTTAAGACCTACCCTTATTTTTGCCAGAACCTCCTCAACCTTATTACGCATAAAACCTCCTCCCTCTACTTACTATTTTTTACTATATTATAATTCACCTCTAAATGCAATCATTTTTTCGAATTGTGTTAACATAAAAAATGTTAAAAAGTTGGTTTATGCAAAAGATTTTTTTCTTTCTGACCGCAATTCTTTTATTATTTCCGGTGTCTTATTCTTTTGCATTTCAAACAAAGGGGCAAGAATGCTCAAAATGCCATACCCTGAAGAAAGAAGAGGCATCGGCTTTGTTGAAAGACCTTATCCAAAACCCAAAGATACTTGATATAAAAACTGTACCAGTCAAAAGCATATGGGAGGTAGTTTTAGAATC
>JAGUWT010000009.1 GCA_020062205.1 Thermodesulfovibrionales bacterium | reverse complement strand
GAAGAGAAAAAAGCAGAAAACTGTATGGTTTGTGGTGCTTCCTTAGAATACTTAGAAACTGCGGTCAGTGTGGTGTGTAATTACTGCGGTAAAGAAGAGTCAGGGTATGTTCGTTGCCCCAATGGGCATTATGTCTGCGATGAATGTCATGGGAAAGGAGCGTTTGATCTCATAAAAGATATTACCCTTTCCACAGATGAAAAAGATCCCTTGGCAATAGCCGAGCTACTTATGGCTCATCCCAAGATGCCATTTTTAGGTTGTGAGCACGCCGTCATTGCTACCGCATCACTATTAGCGGCGTTAAAGAATGATGGGACTTTGGGAGTATCTGATGAGCAAATTATTGAAGCCATGAAGCGAACGCAAAAACAATCCATGCCTCCTTATTGTACCCTCACTGGTGTTTGTGGTGAGCCTGTCGGAATAGGTGCTGCCTTTAGCGTCATTCTGGGGGCAGGATGTCCTAAGGATAGGGAATCTGCAATTACCATGCATATCGTAGCCCGGACAATTGATACTATTGCTAATGATGTTGGTCCAGTGTGTTGTAAGAGTTTTGTTAGAACTGCTCTTGGTGTAGGATACAATTCAGCGAAGGAGTACTTCAATGTTTATCTGCCAATTCATCGAGAAAAGATTTCCTGTTTTCACTCTAATAAAAATCATCCTAACTGTAGAAAGGAGAAGTGCCTTTACTTCCCTAGAACAGCATAGGAGATGCAAATGGGTAAAGGGGGCAGGCATAAACTTTTATTGACATCGTTGTTTGGCTATGATTCAGGTAATGGAATTTCAAAAACTTGTCCTTAGGATGCTGAAATAAACATGTCCTGAATTTATTTCAGGGACAATCTTTGGGTATTGACAAAGATTAAGTAATGAATATACCCGGCGTTGTAGGAGTTGGTATTGGGAAATGTAATAAGATACCATGTATAAAAGTATATTTAGAGAAAGAGACCCCAGAGTCAAAAAACATTCCAAAACAACTTGAGGGTTTTAAAGTGGATGTAGAAATAACCGGCCCAATTGAGGCTTTAGGATAGGTAAAAATTTAGGTAGCTTGAAATAGATTGGGAAGATAGAGACATTGCAAAAGTTAAAAAATGAGTTTATTTATTTTAGAATATGGCTTGCTACATCGCCTAACAGCGGATAAAAGGGAAATCGAAGATTTCCCAAAACCCAGCCCTCTATGCTTATGTATTATGTGTATGTTTTAAAGGATAAAAGAACAAGCCAGCTGTATATTGGTTATACTGAAAACTTAAAGAGAAGATTGAGTGAACATAAGAAAAATGATGCGTGTATAGATTTAATCTATTATGAGGCTTATATTTATAAGGAGCAAGCACGATTAAGGGAAAGAAAACTAAAACTTTATGGCAGTGCCTGGCGAGGGCTTAAAGAAACGATTACAACTGTAATGATTAGAGGGCTGGGCTTCTTTTATCCGCCAAACGTTAGGCGACATGCAAACGAAAAGAATATATTAGTCATGTCACAATTAAATTAAAGAGAAGAAATGAGAATAAGAGAGATACTCAAGGAATTCAGAGAAGAAATTGAAAAATTATATGGCAAGAGGTTGAAGAGTATTATCCTCTATGGTTCGTGGGCAAGGGGTGATGCTACAGAAGATTCAGACATAGATGTGCTTATTGTTCTTGAAAGAAAAGTCATCCCCGGAAAAGAAATTGATAGGATGATAGATATAATCACCGATATAAATCTAAAACACGGGGTGTTGATATCTGTCTATCCTATCTCAGAGGAAGACTATTCAAAAATTAACAGTCCATTGCTCATAAATGTGCGAAGAGAAGGAGTGCTCGCATGAAAGAAATAAACTCTCTCATCGAGAGGGCGAAGAGGTATCTCAAAAGTGCTGAAATACTTCTTGAAGAGGGGGACTATGAATCCTCAGTTTCAAGAACTTATTACGCTATGTTCTATTCTGCGCAAGCTATGCTACTTACAAAGAACTTATCGTTTTCATCTCATAAAGGTGTAATTTCTGCTTTCGGAGAACAGTTTGTCAAAACTGGCATTTTCAAAAAGGAAATGGGAAGAGAGCTAAATAAAGCGTTTGAGAAAAGGCAGATAGGAGATTACGAATACACATTCGTGATATCCAAAATGGAAGCGAAAGAAATATTTGAGAATGGCGAGAAGTTTATAGAGAAGATAATCCAACATCTAAAGGAGAAAAAGATAGTATGAAATATTGCACGTCGCCTAACAGAGCGTATCTGGCTTCATGCCTTCGGCACTTCGCCCAAATTGGCTCACTCTGCTTGCCAACTTCAGATACGTGCGGCACGAATGCCTGCCTGCAGCAGGCAGGTCTAACAATTGTAAAAATGTAATGCGGTTGCTCACAATTCATTTGTCTATTTCGAGTTCGCAACCGACATTGCATTTTTACAAATCACGTTAGCGGCAATGCTGCCGAAAAAGCTAAATATGTTTAGAATTAATAATATCACAAAGGATAATAAGATGGTAAACAACAATTATCTACTAATGAGATTGTTAATTATTATACTTTTACTTATTCCTTCATGCAAAAAAGACAATCCTATTGGACCAACCGAAGAACGTTTTGATGCTGGTCCAATATTATTCGTATCAAACAAAAGCGGAACGTGGCAACTCTACAGTATGAACGAAGATGGTTCTGGTATTAAGCAACTCACTAAAAACTCAGATTTACCAATCTCTGATGCTCGTTGGTCTCCAGATGGAAGCAAAATAGTCTTTGTAAGTCGTGATACGAGATTGAGTCTTCAGCAAATGAGTTCAGCGTTGTATGTTATGAATGCTGATGGCACAGGAATGTACAAACTTACTAATCCGCCGATTGAATCCTTCTCTTATCCGTTAGACACAAAACCTATCTGGTCACCAGATGGTAACCGTGTTGCCTTTTCTCGACTGATGCCCCCTGAAATATCGGGAGATTTTGATGTTTTTATTATTAATGTTGACGGAAAAAATGAGACACGGATTACAAATTATAGAAACCTATTAGAATATACTGGTACTTTTGTTGATGATTCAACAATCTTGAGTTTTTATTTCGATTATGCAAGATATGATACTTCTGGCAAAGCAGACGGTAAGGGACAGATTGCCTATCTTGATATGCAAGGAAATTATCACACTATAAGTCCATACGAGGCTGACGATGGTGCCCCTGTATTATCACCAAATAAAATGACTATCGCTTTTAGTTCATTGGGTACACGTAATGGGACATGGGGAAGATTTCTTCATTTGATGACCGCTAACGGAATAAATCGTAAACAAATACAAATAAGCGAACGTCAACACGAATCCTCAGTGGATTGGTCTTCAGATGGACAGAAAATATTATGTATGACATCAGATCCCAACAAACCTGAACAACCTTATGAAAACTATCCCCAGGATATACTCATATTCAGTCTTGTTGATAGTACTGTTTCTAAAATTACACCTTTTCCTTATAAAGAAGCTTATTCAAGACCTACAAGCTGGCGAAGGAGGTGATGATATGAATAGAAGAAAATAACGCGGGATGATGCTCGCGACATCACCCCGCTAAGCTATTCCGTTTTATAGGAATACAGCAAACATTGAGTCGCTTGGAACGACAATAATTCATTCTATAAGTTACCTCAAGAATGAACTGTTTTTGTTTGCCGCTTTCAAGATACATCAATGTTGGATAACTATCAATATTAAAAATAAAAATTGAAAGGGAACTAACATGAAAACAGTTATTTCAATGTCCATTTTAGCCATATTCATTCTGACGTGGTTTTGTTCCTTCTTCTTATTTTCGCAGCAAATCGTTTCATTCCAAAATAAGAATGGAATTACCCTAAGAGCGGATGTTGGACATACGGGATCATATTCGTCAATATGGTTTCGAGAAGGATGAACTAACTATCCAAACGGTTGACAACCTTGCAAAGCAACTGATTGACGATTATACATCTGTATTGAAAGTATCATCAAAGAACATGAAATCTAAAAAGGTTGACTCTGATGGTGACTGGTGGTTTATAGATTAGAAGCAGATATATTCTGGAATACCGGTCTATAATTCAGAAATCGGTTTCACAATTGATCCGCAAGGAACAATTGTAAGTTTAGGCGCCAGAGCTTTCTCAAAGATTGATATAAAAACAAAAACCGGTATAACACCTGCACAGGCAATTACAACGAGCAGCCAATACTTTCAGTGCGACAGCATAATAGTAAAGGAAGAACCTCAGCTCGTAATTCTCCCCATCGAGAATGATTCTTCATTTGACTACTCACTTGTATGGAAATTGGAATTACTATCAGAGCGCCCACATAAAAATTATGTTTATTTCGTGGATGCGATAAATGGTAAGATAGTGAAAGAGTATAGCAACATTATGGAAGCGGAGCTATATGGTTATATTACTGGAAATTATTATCCTATTAGAGTTAATGACCCGACCGCCAATAGCGCATATTCAACAACCAATATCAAAATGTATAATGTCTATGGTCAGCTTGTTGCAACACTTAATACCGATGCGAATGGGTACTACTATAAAGGCGGCATAGCATACACTGGTTATTATTTGCAAGTTCCGCTTGAAAATAGTTGGATCAAGATGAGAAACGATGCTGATAGAGGCAATCCCATAAAAGCAACAATAAGCACACTACCTGGGCGTAGGGATTACGATTGGTCTGCTGGAGATGGAACAAATGTTCGTTGGCATGCCAGCAGGATACATGATTTTTTCAAATCGACGCCGCTTAATTATTCTGGTATGGATTATCAGATGGAAGGACATATTAACTCTGTAGATCAATATGGCTATCCATACAATGGTGCTGCCGATGGAACAAACATTTATTTTGGTACTCAGAGTGGCCAATATTGGGCGCGTTCCAGTGATGTCGTGTATCACGAATATACTCATAATACAATTTATCATGTTTATAGTGGATGGATTGGAAGTCCAAGCCTATATTACATCGAAGCAAGCGCAATGGATGAAGGACTTTCTGATTATTTTGCCTGTACGATCAATAATGATGCAATTCAAGGAGAAGATGTTGGAGTAAACAGGAATCTTGATAACAACACTTTTCAATGGACTGATTACATGGGTGCACACTGGAACGGTCAGGTTATCGGCGGAGCTTGTTGGGATTTACGTCAAGCGATTGGACAAAGTGTTACAGACAATCTTGTCTTTAAGGCAATGCAAATGTCACCGCACGCAAGAAGCTTTAGCGATTTTTTACATAATATGCTTATTTTGGATAATAGTACATTTAGCGGTGCTTATCATGGCCAAATTATAACAGCATTTTCCAATCATGGGATTTCCACGCAGTCATTTGAACCTACAGTACCACAAAATGTTCAAAGTGTATCACAATCACAGATTCAATTATCGTGGACAGCGAATCCTGAGCCAGATGTTATTGGG
Organism: Thermodesulfovibrionales bacterium; assembly: GCA_020062205.1. GTDB lineage: Bacteria > Nitrospirota > Thermodesulfovibrionia > Thermodesulfovibrionales > SM23-35 > VGWY01. The sequence continues at coordinate 652 of JAGUWT010000009.1, read as the reverse complement.
TATGAAGTATGGAGAAGTATAAATTCGCAAGGAGGACCTCCGGGGACATTTAGCTTGGTAGCCACTGTCACAACCAATTCATTTTTGGACTATGATTTGAACTACGGTGGTAAATGGAAGGTATATTATAAAATAAAAGCTAAAAACACCGCTGGACTTGTTTCTGATTTTTCAAATATGGTAACTGTCAGTTCAGCAGGTTTTATGAAGCAAGCAGTAGGACAAGAGAGTTCAATATCAACATTGTATTCTTTGAAGCAGAATTTTCCTAATCCTTTCAATCCTTCAACTTATATTGGCTATCAGATTCCCGATGAGGGACTAGTTAAATTAATTGTTTTTGACGTTCTCGGTCGTGAAGTAGAGACAATTGTGAATGAATTGAAAACACCCAGCTATTATACGGCGACATTTGATGCTTCGAGTTTACCCAGCGGTATATATTTAGCCAGAATTTCTGTAACTTCAAACGAAAGAAAACCGTTTGTGCAAACAATTAAAATGCTATTAACAAAGTAAGAAATCGGCAGCGCAGCACATAACAGCACAAACCACGACACTCGTTTTATGAAAGTGATTAATAGTACTCGTTCCATTGTTTTTACCGCAAGATTAGATTGCTGATCCCCGTGAAGCGGAATACAAGTCGGAT
>JAGUWT010000259.1 GCA_020062205.1 Thermodesulfovibrionales bacterium | reverse complement strand
TTTTAATCATCATTTCTAACTGGAAAAAACTACCCCTTTCAACACATCAGGTAATAATCGGAAGTTTAGCAGGTTCTGGAGTTGCATCTGGAGCAGATATAAATTTTGCATCCATTTTAAAAATCTTTCTGTCCTGGATCATATCTCCTTTAGCTGCTTTTTTCTTTTCCTTTTTCCTCTATCGAATGATGGAAAAGACCATTTCAAAACTGCCTTTATTCAATATCGAAAAAATTCTGAGAATTCTCTTGCTCATCAGTGGAATTCTCATCGCATATAATACCGGCGCAAATGAACTTGCTACTGTTTTAGGCCCGGTCATTCATTCTGGATTAATCGGTAAAATGCATGCATCTCTTTTAGGTTCGCTTTTCGTTTTTCTCGGGGCTATCATCTTAAGCCACCGTGTAATTGAAACAATTGGCAAAGGGATAACCGTATTAGACCCTTATTCAGGATTTGCTGCGCAGTTTGGGGCAGGCTGTTGTGTATTACTCTTTACTTTTCTTGGAATGCCTATCTCAACCACTTATTGTATTATTGGAGGGATAAGCGGTGTTGGGATGGTGAAAGGGATGAAGACGGTCAGGATTGACCTAATTAAAAAAATACTTGTGAATTGGGTTCTGGCTCCATCTTTAGCCTTTTCCATCTGTTTTGTAATAATGAAGATTTTGAAATAAAAGGGGAAGATTAAATGGGTATTGAATCCTTAGCAACGGAGACATGTTGCCTTCATCTTGAGAAAAGAGTAGTGGAAAGGATTAGCAGAGGGATTTCTTTCGACAAAAGGCCGGATCTTGTTTTATGGATATGCCATTTCCCTCTGCATTCTTTATCAGGCATCCAATGCCCTGTCATTACCAATAGCACTCAATGCCCACATAATGGCCCTTACGGCAATAACTAACGAATACATACCACAGAGAACGCAGAGTTTTCAAATATCAAATTGAAAACAGGCAGGATATAGTATTTGAGCGGATTCTTTTGCCGATAGTCATAAGGGGACTGTCCCAGATTTACGGACGAAACGAAGTGGAGTCCCCTCACTTGTCACATCTTACATCTATATTTAGCAAGAAAGATTCCCGACAAGCGGGAATGACAGAAATCTCCACACAAAAGCCAGAAGAACCATTATTTTTTGTTAAACCTTCCATTTGCCCCTTTTCTTCCTGTGGGCTTCCACCTCTTTTCTCTTTTCCTCAAAGCCTTTCTTTCCCATCATGCCATAGGTAAGATTCTTGCCCTCCTCAACACCTAACTGATTGAAGGGATTTATCTCATAGAGGAATCCTGTAAATGCCGTTGCAATTTCAAAGAAGTGGAACAACTGTCCCATATGATATGCGTCAATCTTCGGAATGGTAATTGCCATATTCGGCCTCCCAGCCTTTGCAAGAGCAAGTTCTGTGGCTTCTTCTTCAGCCTTTATGAGCTCTGACAGCGTATGACCTGAGAGATAATTCAGTCCTTCTACATCCTTAAATACAGCAGGCATTTTTATATCAACGCCATAATCATTAACCCTGATGAAAACCAGAACCTTGTCCTGCGGGCCTTCAATCCACAACTGTAATTGTGAGTGTTGATCTGTTGTACCTAAAGAAGGATACGGGGTAAGCCCTTTGTTTTGTTTTCCAAGACTCTCAGCCCAGAGCTGGCAGAACCATTCCGAGAGGGGTTTTAGACTGTCTGCATATGGAACCATCACATTGATAGTTCTCTGTTTTTCTCTCTCCATTAAATAAAGAAATGTTCCAAACAGGTACGCAGGGTTTTCCCATATATCAGGTCTGGCACATCTGTTGTGGATTTCCTTTGCACCATCCAGTAACTCATCTGATTTTATACCAATAACCTCTGCAAGTAAGAGACCAACAGGACTCAATACAGAATATCTGCCGCCAACGCCAGGAGGTATTGGAAGAGACAATAAACCCTCCTCTTGAACAATCCTTCTGAGATTTCCCTTTCCAGGGTCTGTGGTTATGACGAATTTTTTTGATGCCTCTTTGTCGAGCACCTTTTTCATCTTTTCCCACAGGATCAGAAAGGATGCTGCTGTTTCAGCAGTACTGCCTGACTTAGATATGACATTAACGGAAGTTGATTGTAAATCTGCAAGAGAAAGTATATGTTTTAACGTCCTCGGATCAACATTGTCATAGATAAACACCCTTGGTTTTTTCTGCAGATTATGGAAGGGACTCAATGCCTCAAGTATAGCCTTTGGTCCAAGCGCAGAACCACCGATACCAAGCAAAAGAAAATTTTCAGATGTCTTTCTGATATACCGTGCAATCTTCTTTATCTCAGAGGTATCCTGAGAAAGAAGGTCTAAGAATGCAAGCTCTGGCCAGAGCCTATCCTTTATCTGCTTATGTGCATCTTCTACCTTTCCTCTAAAATTTTCTACTGCGCTTTTCGAAAGTCCGTTTCCACCAATCACATCTTCCATCATATTTGAAAAATTAAGCTCTATCATCCAATACCTCCTTCATCAAAATGCAAGATACAAGATGCATAATACACGATTTTAATCCTCCTTAGTCCCCCTTTACTAAAGGGGGATTTAGGGGGATTTTTATAATTCTTTTGAAACCTTTAATCCTTCTTTTAAAATTACGATAAAAACAATCGTGAAACCGATAAGTACACCGAAGATATTAATGAGCTTATAAATGATAAGAACCGTGAGGATAAAGGCAATCATGGTGAGCCTGAGAAGGCTGAAGAAAATGATTCCTGCGGTTGGTTTTTGTGTTGTGATAAGGCCATGAACCCCCTTTGCAAGACCTCTGAGATTTGCAAGCCCAAGGGTGCCTCCGATAAAAATACTTACGGGAAGTTTCTTCCACTCAATGAATGCTGCAATGATGCATATTGGCAAGAGGATAAAAAGTGACTGTTTATAAATCCTTTTTACGAGAATCATTGTCCGATTTTTTCGCCATCCTGAAAAGGTCCCTAAAGCCTGATATGATACCAAATATAAGGAAGATGATTGTCAGCCAGGGAGCGGTATGCACACCAAACCATTTGTCCATGGCATAATCAAGTCCAATTCCCATCGCAAGACCAATCACTGTTGAAATCACAAGATTCAGTCCTGCAGTACTTGCCTCGAGGATCTGTCTAAAAAATGGTTTTTCTGGCATATCCTTTCCTTGAATGTTCAATTGTAGCACAGACGTGGTTATTGGTGATTGGTTATTTAACTTCTAAGAAAGACTTGTACGCTGCCCTGACGGTCTTTTCTATATCTTTTTCTGTATGGGCAAGTGATATGAAACCAGCCTCAAACTGCGAAGGGGCGATATAGATACCTCTCCTGAGCATACTGTGGAAGAACTTGGAAAATGCTTTTGTATCTGATAATTTTGCGCTTGCGTAGTCAAAAACATCTTTATCCGTAAAATATGTGCAGAACATGGTGCCTGCCCTGTAGAACTTCGTCTTGATACCTGACTTCTTTGCGGCATCCACCAATCCTTTTTCTAAAGTCGCAGCTTTCTGTTCAAGATGTTTATATGTGTTTTCCTTCGAGAGTATCTTGAGTGTCTCAATACCTGCTGTCACAGCAAGAGGGTTACCTGATAAGGTACCTGCCTGATACACAGGCCCTTCAGGTGAGACCATTGACATGATTTCCTTTCTACCTCCATATGCCCCTACTGGCAAGCCGCCACCGATAACCTTTCCGAGACAGGTCATATCAGGTTTAATGCCATAGAATGCCTGTGCCCCTCCGTATGAAACCCTGAAGCCTGTCATCACCTCATCAAAAATAAGTACGATTCCGTATTCGCTGGTTATATCTCTCAGAGCCTCAAGAAAGCCCGGACGTGGAAGAACACATCCGATATTTCCAACAACAGGTTCAAGTATCACACATGCGATATCTTTCCACTCCTTATTGATTAATTTCTTGAATAATGGAATGTTATTGAATGGCAGCGTTATGGTATTTCTTGCATAGGACTTTGGAACACCAGGACTATCTGGAACCCCAAAGGTCGTTGCTCCAGAACCAGCCTTAACAAGCAGACCATCAGCATGACCATGATAACACCCCTCGAATTTTATGATCTTATTCCTTCCGGTAAATCCGCGTGCCACCCTGATAGCACTCATTGTTGCCTCTGTGCCTGAGTTTACCAACCGCACTTTATCCATTGAAGGGTATACCTTCAGAATAAGCCCTGCAAGTTCTACTTCTAACGGTGTAGGCGCACCATAACTCGTACCTTTTTCTAAAGCTTTCTTAAGGGCATTGACAATCTTTGGATGCGCATGACCGAGTATAAGAGGTCCCCACGAAAGGACATAGTCTATGTAAGTATTCCCATCTACATCATACATCTTTGAGCCCTTGGCTTTATCAATAAAAAGTGGATTGCCACCGACCGCTTTGAATGCACGGACCGGGCTGTTCACACCACCAGGAATAAGTTCTTGAGCCTTCTTATAGAGTCTCTGTGATTTTATCCAGTTCATCTGAAAAATACCTCCCTGAAAACATTGCTACTCTATCATAAAACCCTTTATGTGTCAAAAACTTTGCACTTACCTTTTTATTGTGCTATAACATA
>JAGUWT010000276.1 GCA_020062205.1 Thermodesulfovibrionales bacterium | reverse complement strand
CATTATCTGGTATTGTTAGAATCTCCCTCTGGCGCTATCTGAACAAATCTGAATGCGAACCTGTTCTGACCAGCACTATCTCGCTCTCAGCCAATTCATAAATCAGCAGCCAGTCTGGCTCAAGATGACATTCCCGCGTGCCCTTGTATTGCCCGACCAGAACGTGATCACGATACTTCGGCGACAGTCCTTCCCCCTTCACCAGGCTCTCAAGCACCCTCTTCAGCTTTTCCAAGTCCTTGCCCTGCCGCTGCATCCGCTTGACGTCCTGCTTGAACTGCAATGTCCGTCTGATTGCCTTCATCAGATCCCCAAATCCTCGAACAGATCGCCAAGCGTGTTGAAATTCTCAAGCCCCTGTCGCGTCCTTGCCTTCTCCAACGCTTTTACGGTTACATCGTTGGGCACCCGCACTGCAAAGGGCAATCCACGTTCAAGCTCAACCTGCTTGTAAAACAACGTGATAGCCTGCGTGGCGGTCAGGCCCAACTTCTTGAACACCTTTTCTGCGTCGTGCTTAAGCTCAGGGGAAATCCTGGCTGAAATTACTGCTGTCTTGGACATCGTAAATCACCTCCTTCCGGATTTGTATTGCTATTGTATATACATTATACCACAGATAACTGTCAGGTACAGGATAATTAGTGTCTGTCCATAAATGCCACTTACAACTCAAGTGCGTTATTCCCGTGAAAACGGGAATCCAGTGTTTTCAATAAGTTCTGGATTGTCCGGTCAATCCGGACAATGACAAACTCTTATTTCGGGGAATGACAAACTTTTAATTTATGGACAGACTCTAATTACGGTCATACGATACAGGGCATTCTGATTGAGTTGGTTGCATCCAATACAATGCCTGTCAAGGTAAAATTCCCCTGCTACTGACAGAAACCGTATCTCTTATACGAGATAACTATTCACCTTTTCCGGTTCAAACCTGTAGGCATCGAGGACGTTGTTGACGAACCTGAAGATAAGCCTTCTCTGTTCAGAAGTAAGTTCGGGATAGAAAACAGGGTTTGCGACGACTACACCCCTAAAAGCAAAAAAAGGTGCGACAACCTCATAGATTTCATTATCACCTGTTAAGGCAACGTATTCATTAAAAAACAGATCCAATCCTTCGAGATACGCTCCTCTGACATCACCGAAATTCTTTACAGAGAAGAATATATAGTTTATCGTTAATGCTGTTACATCATCTGCAGGTTCACCCCATGGCCCGCGGCTCCTGTCGAGTAATACGAAGTCTACCCCCCCTTTGCCCCCCCTTGCTAAGGGGGGGTAAGGGGGGGTAGAATCCTTCCCATGGGAGGGTAAAGGAGGGGTAAACCATATATTCCCTGGATGGAAATCTCCGTGTATCTGTGAAAGCCTTTTGTATTTTGGCTTCAACCTTAAAATCCAGTCCACTGATTTCTTAATGACCTCCGCCATTTCATCGTATGTAAGGGTACCATCAGGATAGGTATCGAAGACTCCCATGAGACATTCTCCATGTCCTACGGTATCTCTGAGCTTCCTCCAGTAAAGAGTCTTTGAATCCTTTTTCACCGAATGTATCTCAGCAAGATATGAGGTCATCGCCTTTATCTTCTTTCTATCTACGTCATTGAGGGCATCTTTCTTTGAAAATTCAGCAAGGTCATGAAAATAATGGTCACCTTCTGTCTTTTCCATCAACAGATAATATTCTTTCCCTCCACCAATGGATTTTATGGATCCGTCTTCCATCTCAGAAAGCACGTCAATAGCCTTTACATGCTTGGTAAGGTTTTTGTATTCATCAAGGTCAAGAAGGAATACTGACGCCCTGTCTGAAGGATAGTCATGCCCCAAACCTTCTGAAAGGAGGGTTTTAATAACATATGATTGGATACCGGCTGATGTTTTCATCTCGATAAGGAAGCCAGAGCCCTGGACACCTGAACCGAGCTTTCTGATATTTATTTGAACAGCATCAGGAAACTTTTTTAAAAGGTAGGCTTTTATGGCTACTTCGTTGATCATATATGTCTTAAATCATCAAAAGGCAGGGCATGGTATTTGAGCGGATTCTTTTGCCGATAGTCATATAAAAATATTGAAAATCAAGAGGCAAAAGCCCTCGGAGGTCGATACGACCGAGAATGAGTGAAAATACTATGCCGTGCCTTTTTGACTATACTTACATCTCCCCAAAATTATTTCCGCATCTCTCCATAAAATCTTCGTAAGTAAAGGAATGTTCCTGAGTCCCGTATTTCTCTATCGCATAAGCAGCCGCAACAGTTCCCATCCTTGCTGCAGTTTGAATATCCCTGCCGGTAACAATGCCCTTAAGCAGTCCCGCCCTGTATGCATCACCTGCACCTGTTGGGTCTACAACATCATGAACCTTTGTTGCAGGAATCCTTGCATCAAATTCAGAAGTGCTTATAAGAGAGCCATCTTCTCCGAAGGTTGTAATAATGGTCTTTGTAATCTCTAACAGGCCCTTTTTGTCCATGCCTGTGATTTTCATAATCAGCTCAAGTTCATAATCATTTGAGATGAGTAACATTGAGCCATCAAGCCACTCTTTAAGATCCTTCCCTTCCCATATTGTAAGAGACTGGCCAGGATCACAGATATAACGTATGCCTTTGCTTCTGCATATCCTTGCATATTTAATCATGTCCTCAAGGTTTCCAGGTGCAATCAGGGCAATCGAGTTTTTGGCTTGTGAATCAGTAAACTGGTATCTGGATGGATATTTCATCGCACCAGGATTAAATCCTGTTATCTGGTTGTCAGCCCTGTCAGTTGTTATATATGCACCTGCAGTAAATTCTTCATGGATTATCTTGATGCCATCTACTGAAATGTTATTTTTTCCAAGCCAATCAAAATAATTTTTATAGTCTTTCCCTATTGTGGCAATGATAAACGGCTTCTCATTCAAAAGGCTGAGGGAATAAGCTATATTCCCGGCAGTTCCTCCAAATTTTTCGACCATTCCGTTGACATTAAAACATACATTCAGGATGTGTATTTTGTCCGGCAGGATGTGGTCTGAAAATTTACCTGGAAAATCCATGATCCTGTCATATGCCAGAGAACCTGAAATATAAATGTTCATCATGTCTCCCTTATCCTTTGATTACGTATCTTTACAAATCTCGCTCAAGAGATTTTCAGCAACCTTCTTGTTAAACCCTTCTATCCCTGCAATCTCATCAATACTCGCCCTTCTTATAGCCTCTATACTACCATATCTCCGTAAAAGGGCAAGTCTCCGCTTCTTTCCTATGCCAGTAATCTTTTCAAGAGGCGATTGCAAGAGTTCTTTTGCCCTTAACTTCCTGTGATAGCTGATTGCAAATCTGTGCACTTCATCCCTTATTTTTTTCAGGAGAAGGGATGATTGTCTTCCATCTTCAAGGATTACAGGGACTGGTGATGTTGTAAGATATGCCCTGTCCGGGTCCTTTGCAATAGCAATAAGCATCGGTGTTTTGGGGAATAACTCGATGTTATTATTGATAACCCTTTTCGCTACACCAAGCTGTCCTTCACCTCCATCAACAATAATGAGGCCAGGCATATTTCCCTCAAGGTTTTTTATCATCCTCTCGATTATCTCTTCCATCATCGAATAATCATCAACCCCTTGCACAGTCTTTATCTTCAACCTTCTGTACATATCCTTCTTGAAATCACCTTCAGTCCAGTAAACGAATGCACCTACAGATTTATTCCCAGATATAGTAGAGACATCAAAGGCACCGATATCTTCGGGAGTTCTTTCGAGGCTCAATCTTTCTTTGATTTCATGTAACAGATCATCGAGCCTGTGTTCCTTCTTCTCTCCGAAAACCAGACGCGCATTTTCCAATGCCATATTAACAAGTTCCTTTTTCTTCCCCGCCTTCGGAATGAATATTTTCACAGCTTTTTCTTTCCGATGAGCAAGCCACTTCTTGAGTGAATTTGATTCTCTTGGTAACACAGGCAGTATTATTTCAGATGGAGGGATAATCTCCTTTGAATAAAACTGTGTCACAAAATTGTGCGTTAATTCTCTGTCTGAGATATTTTCGACATGCTTGATGAAGAGGTTCTTTGAGCCAATCATGATCCCATTTCTTATAAAGAAAATCACAAATGATGCGACGCTTTCTTCTCGATAAAACCCGATTATATCTACATCTCCGAGTTCTGGTGCAACAACCTTCTGTGATTCAAATGCCCGCTCGAGTGCCTTAATTCTGTTTCGTATCTGAGCAGCCTCTTCAAATCTCATCTCCTCAGAAAACCTTAACATCTTTTTCTCGAGATCCTCTATCAGACCTTTTCTCTCGCCACTAAGGAAAAGTCTTACCTCCTCAATAAGTTTCATATATTCTTCCCTGCTTATAAGTCCTGCACAGGGTGCAAGACACCTGCCCATCTGATGTTGAATGCAAGGACGCATTGGTTTGTCGAGTGAATATCTGCAAAACCTTATCTGGAAGTTTCTCCTTATAAATGCGAGGGCTTCCCACATGGAACCTGAAGGGACATAAGGACCAAAGTATAAAGCACCATCCTTCTTTATTCTTCTTACAACCTCGAGCCGTGGCCATTTCTCATGAACAGTCAGCTTTAAATAGGGATAATTTTTGTCATCTCTCAGGATTACATTAAACCTTGGTTTGTATTGCTTTATCAGGTTTGCTTCGAGTACAAGGGCTTCGAGTTCATTTTCTGTAACAATATATATAAAATCTCTCATATCCCTCATCATTGCTGCCTTGCGTATATCCAGTTTCACTGATTTCTGAAAGTAGCTCCTCAGCCGGTTTCTGAGGTCTTTTGCCTTACCGACATACAATATGCGTTCCTTTGCGTTTTTGAATGTATAAACACCTGTTTTTGAGGGTATCTGAGCAAGCTTTTCAATCATGATTGTAATCTTAACAACACATTTAGAAATAAGCAAATTCCCCTCAATTCTATAATAAACAGGGCTGGCTTGAGCGACTTTCGACCCTGAACTCGATTCAGGGTTTCGGTAACGGTTCCTATCGAACGAAAGCGGCCACATCTCTGACTGTCTAAGCCCATCGGGCGAGTTTCGGGGCTGTAGCGAAAGGAGCTTTGAACTGTCGGAAAAGATCGTCGGAAGCGGAAGGCAGCCCTGTTTATGAATACTCTTCAGTGGATTTGGGGTATAATACTGCTTATGCTTCTTGTTGGCCTTACCGGGAATTATGGCATGGGAAAGAGTACGGTTCTTCCCATGTTCAGGAAGCTTGGTGTGATTACACTTGATTCAGACAGGATCGTTGAATCACTCCTTATGGAGAAGGATGTCCTGAAAAAAATACAGGAACTGTTAGGCAATAAGGTTTTTCAAGAAAACGGCAACCTGAACAAAGAAAAAGTTGGAGATGTCATCTTTCAAAATGATGTATCGAGACAATCTCTTGAAGATATCCTTCATCCCCTCGTATTTAAAAGGATACAAGATTTTCTGAATACGTTAGATGAGGATAATAATATCGTCATGGTAGAGATACCTCTTCTCTTTGAGAGGGGATATGAAAACAGGTTTCATAAGACGATTACCGTATATACCAAAGAGGAGATTGCATTAAATCGCTTGGAACAAAAAGGCGTTACAAGGGAAAAGGCTCTTTTGAGATTAAAGGCCCAGCTTCCAATAGATGAGAAGATTAAGCGGTCTGATTTTGTCATAAACAACAACGTCACAATTGAAGAGGCAATGACACAGGTTGAAACAATCTATAAGAAATTACTTGAAGAGGCAGACGAATGGAGATTATCAAGGGTCTTGAAGCATTAAAGAACAGGTATCCAAACATAGTTCTCACAATAGGTAATTTTGACGGTGTCCATCTCGGGCATCAAAAGATCCTGCACAGTGTAATCAGAAGGGCTCAAGAGATTCAGGGGACATCAATGGCTGTTACTTTCGAGCCCCATCCCATGAAGGTTCTTGCACCAGAGAAGATATTAAAAATACTCACCCCGTTTGAGGAAAAAGCAAAGCTCATTGAGGAAACAGGAATCAATGTCTTGCTCTGTATAACCTTTACAAAAGAGTTTGCCAATATGCCTCCTGATGATTTTATCAAAGATGTGCTCGTTACAAAAATACATGTTAAAGAAATCATTATAGGCACTCACTATGCCTTTGGAAAGAATAAAAAAGGCAACATTGACCTCTTACGGAGAAGGGGCAGGAAATATGGTTTCGGCGTCAAGGCAATAAGGAATGCAAGACTTCATCGAGGTATTGTCAGTAGTAGCAGGATTAGAAGCCTTCTCTCAAGGGGAACAGTCCATGAGGTATCGACCTTACTGGGAAGAGCCTATTCAATTATGGGCAGGGTGATTAAAGGGAAAGGCAGAGGTGCAAGTATTCTCAATATACCAACCGCAAACATAACAACACCTGTTGAGATTGCTCCAAAGGAAGGTGTATATGCAGTGAGAGCAGGCTTTGATAGTCATGTTTTCGACGGAGTTGCCAATATCGGTAAAAATCCGACCTTTGGGAATGCTGAAGTAAGTTATGAAGTGCATTTATTTAACTTTTCGGGCAATCTTCTCGGAGAAGAAATACGGATATTTTTTATCGGTATGTTGAGGGGAGAACAGCGCTTTCCTGATGTTCAAACCCTTGAGAAACAGATTCGAAAAGATATCGAAGATGCAAAGGAAATCCTGAATAAAAACCACCCAAAATTGATATAGACTGACTCATTCCCGGAAAGAAATTACCTTAGTCTAACGGTGTTCCGTCCCGTAGCTCTTCATAATACTCCCTGAGATTGGGCATTTCCTTTGATTCCATAATCTTCATTGCACTTCTTGGATGCTCATTCAGGGTTCCGGTAATCATATAGGGTATATGATACCCCCATTCTGTCTCTGCTTTTATGGGAATGAATATTTCTTGAATGACTTCAATAAGAGGTCTGATATCAAATTTCGGGTTCTTGAGAAAGGAAAGCAACAGTTCCAGCGGACAGTTGCCTGCTCCCCTCCCCATGCCATAAAGGGTTGCATCAATACGGTTTACTCCAGCAATGATTGCCTCTATAGTATTGGCAAATGCTAACTGCTGGTTATTGTGCGCATGAATTCCAAGCTCCTTGCCAGGGAGTGCAGCGAAGTATTTCTTAGCAAGGAAATGGATCTGTTCAGAGTACATGGCACCGAAACTGTCAACAAGATAAACAACTGGAACATGACTTTTGAAAAGATCATCCAGGGCTTCATCCAGGTCTCTTTCCAACACCTTGGAGACTGCCATCAGGTTGATAGTTATTTCATACCCTTTATCAAGGCATTGGTGTGCCAGGCTGATACCTTTATCCATCTCTTTCGCATAACATGCCACGCGTATCATATCAAGGACACTGTCCTTCTTGGGAGATATGTCTTCAGAATCAATACGGCCTATGTCAACCATGGCTGACAATTTCATCTTATGATCATAATCCCCAATAATCCTCTTCAGATCTTCTTCGGTACAGAATTTCCATGCACCGTTTTCATCCCGTGAAAAATATTTCTCAGACGATTTATATCCCATTTCCATGTAGTCAATACCAGCTTGTGAAAGGGCGATGAAAACCTTTCTGACAAAATCATCGCTGAACTGCCATTTATTGATTAAACCACCATCGCGTACTGTGCAATCCAGAACCTTAATCTGAGGACGAAACATAAATTTAAATACCCCCCCCGTTATTGCTGAAGTAGTCTGCCTAATACAAACGCATTAAATGAAGTGTCATTGCGAGGAGCAGAGCGACGAAGCAATCCCAAAGACGAGATTGCCACGCCCTTCGGGCTCGCAATGACAATGTAACAGTATT
>JAGUWT010000016.1 GCA_020062205.1 Thermodesulfovibrionales bacterium | reverse complement strand
ACTATCTTATTATGGTCAAACTCTTTGTCAACCTCTTCATAAATACATACACCTGTCGGGTGTATAACTGGCACATCTGTATTACAGACTGCCGGATAACCCATATTTATAGCACCAGCTCCAGTCGTCCACTTTATTTCATCAAGTTCTCCTAAAACCAGTGCAAATGCAAAAACCCTGTCCTTTGTGTATTTGAGATGACCCTTGAAATCACCAGGTTTTTTACCACCAAATATCAGTGAGGCCCTTACCGACCAGTTGAGAGGATATATAGTATGTTCTGTATCAGGGCCAACCGGAACTATCCTTGTATCAAATCCAAGCTCAATACCTTTTCTTAAGAGTTGTTTCGTGACACTATTACCATTCACATGGCCTGTAAGGAAAGTAAGAATATTCTTCTCCTGGAGCTCCCTTATAATCTTTACTGCAGTATCATCATCAGGTGCGGCACCAATGATAGCAGCAAAACCAGGCATGCTGCCATCAACAAGCTGAATACCAAGATTCCTCTGGATGGTATCTGTAATAAATCCATTATAGACAAAGCCTGTATCAGGGTCTGTTACAGGCTCAAGGCCATTGATATAACGAATGGCCATAATAATCTCTTCTGCAAAGAGTGTTGCCATCCCTGAATCAAGTGTTTCACCCAAGTATGGTTTCCATACATGCTCTTCAGGTTCCGGGTGAAGTAATCCCTTTGCCATTCCCAGTGCAACCTTCATATCTGACAGAGTCTTTACAGGGAAACCTGTCATTGCATATATCATAGGCAGATAATATGCAGTATCCGGGAATTCGAATAAAAAACCCTCACCTTTTTCAGTAATAGCCTTATCGAGCATCTCTTCAGCCTGTTGTACAAGTTTATGTGCGCCCCTTATAGCTGCTGAGGCTATTAACTTAGACATCCTAACCCTCCTTTCATGCTGCCCTTGACCTCAAGAATGCCGGTATTCCATTCGCCTCTCTCGGTCCAACTGTTACCTTCCAGCCTTCAAGTTTATCCTCTATTGAACCGCTTAATATTGCCACATAACCAGGGATAATAAGCTCCCTGTGTTTAATATCATGTTCGATACCGCTCTCCTTTATAAACTGGGAAATCTTTGATGCTGTAAATTTTCCTGCTGCCCACGCAGTAAGCACTGAAAGACCCTCACAATCCATCACAGCCAAATAACTCGGGACCCTGCTGTTTTCTACCTCGCCTGAGACAATAAAATAGGTAAGTGAAAAGTTTGTTGTAATAAGCAGAGGTGATTCAGGATTCGGTTCGCCGATTTTATAAATCTTCTGTTCAACCTGCATCGGGACCTGAGGGTCTGTATAGATATTCTGTCTTAAGGTAAAAAGGGCAAGGTTCTTCCACTTCTCAATACTGCTCAAGATAATTATGGAGGAGTATTTTGCTACACCGATAACAGCTATGAGTGTCTCAAAAAGACTCTCATCACGTTGTGCAAAAGTGATAACAGGATAACCGAGGGGTTTAAAATTTTTCTTGATCGCAGCCCTCCTGATCAATGTGTTGTCTCTCAGAATATCCTTTGCCTTCTTCGCACCAGAGTCAATAACCATATCCTCGACACCGAGCGATTTTATCTTTTCGGTAAGGGCTGACAGTTCATCAAGCCCTCCGCCTGTGACAGAAGCCTTTACCCCAAGAATTGACTTATACTTCTTAGCAATTTCAGCCATAGCCTCTGCATTTGTTGAATCTGCTCCATAGAGGATTGGCTTTTTATCTGCAAAGAGTTTTATTACTGTATCAGCAGCCCGGGGGTTGTTTGTGCAGATTATTACCGGAACGTCTGGTGCCCTCGTTGCGATAATCTTTGCAGCAGTCTCAAACCTCCCCACATCATTTGAGTCATTCATAAGTGCTATTGCATCAACCCTCAGTTTCTGCCCTACCCTCTCTATTTCTGAGGTTAGAACCTCTTCGATCTTATTCTTTATTTCGTCATCTGATAGGGTATCCTTTATTTCAAGTGCAAAGATACATGGGTTCACAAACCGTTTGTCATGCCTGAAAAGCACGGTCTCTTCCCCCATCTTTAATGCTTTGTCCCCTATGCCAAATGTAATCGGCCTTACCGGAGGAGCAGATGCCTCCCCTAATTTCTGTTTTGCCTCTTCAGAAACATCAGGGCATAAGTCTAAAGAAGTCTGCCTCTGGGCAAGTTTCATTGCAAACGCAAGACATGTGGGGAATCCGCATTTTTTACAGTTTGTTTTTGGTAGGAGTTTAAATATTTCAACACCAGTTAGAGCCATCTCGCCTCCTATTTTAGATTTTAGATTGAATATTGAAGATTTGAAGTCTTAAATCTGAAATCATAAATCTCAAATCAAATCAGTTCCTCAATAACCTTTTCTACTGCCTCAATAGCCTTCGGGTGCCACATGATAAGAAGCGCGGCACCAGCTAAAAGCAGGGATGTTGCTGTAACAGCCTCCCATGTTATTCCCCTTTCTTCGACAGAACCCCACTTAGGCAAATTCGTTTCGCTTGCCTGCGTCTCTTTCACCTTCCAGGCATACATCCCTATATCACCTAACATCGGCTGTTGCATGGTTGCATCATTTTGTGTAAGTGCCGCAAGCTTTATCCTCTCCGTAACCGAATAGGTATATTCAAGGCCATATCCGAGGGCCGAGCACATCGGGTCTGTAATTAATCTCTCCTTGTCAAAACCTATCTGTGTAACAAGGATGTTCAATTGTTTCGAAAGATTTATATCAAGCTCAGACATGGCAATCAATTTGTGATTGTTAGCTATTGCAGCAGCAGCAATCGTCTTATAATTCGCCTCCTGTGCCTTACCGATAATGCAGTTCCTGTCTTTTGCAGCTCCTGCTGCAGCAACCAGCACAGATGCATCCTTTTCAGCATGGTTACTGCCAAGGATAATCAAAGGGATATCAATTGCAGAAAGGACATCACTGACGGTCTTTGCCGCATCTTCAGGTGAGCGGTTCTCTCTATCAGGGTGTGTACTTATCAGTCTGAGCGCTATAGCCCTTGCCTTCAGAACATCCTGACAGTACTTCGCCCATGTAACCGGATCATCTGAAACACCTTCATATGGCTTCCGAACATTCTCGGGCCAGTCTGCAGGCGGCATATCCTGTATTTCATAAGCAACAACAGGTTTATTCGGCACTATACCTTCAAAGGCATGAAATGGCAGAACATTCTCACCTCCAAAGGTGACCGCCTTATTACCCATACCGATTGTGACGGAATAAACCTTTCCCGGGTAAGTCTCTTTTAGTGGGGTAAAAGCCATGTCTCCTCCTCAGATTACAGGATTAGAGGATAAGGAGTAAAGGTGTCGAGTGATTACTAAGGAGTTCATAAGTAAAACCTATCAAAAACACGTTTCTGTCATGCCGGCTTGTCCGGCATCTTTCTTCACGAAGGATTCCCGACAAGCCTGCCCTGCTTCGCAGAGCGAGGCCAGGGCGGGAATGACATCAAGGAGGCTTTACTTATGACCGCATTAGTAATTTGTATTTACTTTGCCCCTTTAATCCTTGAATCCTTAATCCTCATCTTTACATTTCCAGATACGAATGGGCATACAGTGTTCTGCCCAGGATAACATCTATCGTTTTGACTGTTGGGACAATATCATGCGGATCTGCTATAACAGCTGTCAATCCTTCATACATCAACAGTGAAAGAAAATAGTTGTTCAGTATAGGCCTCAAATGCTTTGGACAACCATTTGACACATTACTCAGACCTACTACTGTCTTCATAGGTGGATCATTCAGCTCTTGAAATATCTTTACTGCCTTGATGACCTTTAATGCATGATCCTGTGATGTTGCTATCTGAAGAACAAGCGGGTCAAGATAGAGGTCTTCAAGCGAGAGTCCATACTCCATAGCCCTTGCCATAATCTCTGCCGCAATGGCTGCTCTTTCCTCTGCATCTGCAGGCAGTCCACCCTTGCCAACGGTGAGGCCAATTATCCGGGCATTATATCTTGCTGCAAGTTCAAGCATTGGAAACCGCTCAGGGTCATTCGATGTGGAATTAATAAGCGGCCTTCCCCATTCGTTATTATGTACCTTGAGGCCAGCCTCTATTGCACTATAATTTGTTGTATCGAGACATATCGGAAGTGGAACAACCTCCTGGATTGTGGTAACCATCCACTGCATCAATTCATCTCCGCCATCTTCCGCAGGTCCTATATTCGCATCTATCATGCCTGCACCAGCCTTCCACTGAGCAGTCGCAATCTCCTGAATGGGTGCTTTGTCTTTTTTCATCATGGCTTCCCTGACCCTTTTGGCTATAATGCTTAACTTTTCGCCGATAATAAGCATTGCTCACACACTCCTTTCATTTTT
>JAGUWT010000241.1 GCA_020062205.1 Thermodesulfovibrionales bacterium | reverse complement strand
CTCTTTTCAATAGGGGGATGTGTACTGAAGAGTCTCAGAATTCCTCCTCCTGTAAGAGGGTTTACAATAAACATATGAGATGTTGCAGGATTTGCATCCATTGGTACCTTTTGAGCTGCCATATGGAGCTTCTTCAGGGCATTCGCAAGATACAATGGATTCCCTGCAATTCTCGCCCCACCTGCATCTGCACCATATTCCCTCGAACGTGATATTGCCATCTGCACCAACATAGCTGCAATAGGGCCGACTATCATCATCACAAGTGCTGCTATTGGATTACCCCCTCTTCCCTCTTCATCACTTCTTCCGCCGAATATCATCGCCCACTGTGCCATCTGTGCAAGATAGCTGATTGCACCAGCTATCGTTGCAGCAATTGTTCCTACAAGAACGTCTCTATGCTTTATATGTGCAAGTTCATGTGCAATAACACCTTCAAGTTCTTCTCTTGAAAGAATCCGCATAATGCCAGTTGTAACTGCAACCGCACCATGCTTCGGATTTCTTCCTGTGGCAAAGGCATTGGGCTGATCCTGTTCCATGATATAGACTTTTGGCATGGGAAGCTCTGCCTTTTGTGCAAGCCTTCTGACAATGCCAAATAATTCAGGAGCTTCAGATTCACTTACCTGTTGTGCACGGTACATTTTTAGAACGATTTTGTCGCTAAACCAATAGGTGATGAAGTTCATGACAAAAGCCATAATAAGGGCAAATGTCATTCCGGTCTTGCCGCCCAGAAGTCCTCCAATAAACACCAGCATCAGGGTCAGAGTTACCATCAAAACCATTGTCTTCAAACCGTTCATTTTTACACCTCCCAATTTCTCATAATGAAAAAGACCTTTACCACGATAAATATTCATCATGGTAAAGGTCTCGCTTGTTAGTTTTACCCCGTTAGAATGCCCCGTGGCTTGCCACGGGGATGATAAATTAAGAAATTTTCCGCTTTTTCACACGGGGTATAATGCCCTCTGTGAAATTCTAACGGGGTTTATCTAACCAGTAGTACCGGCCTGCCCGCCTCAGGCGGGCAGACGTGCTGACGATAGCCACTGATTCAGCTACTCCCCTTTACTATGAACTAATCTATCTGAAATAGGAAGATTGTGTCAAGACCTATCTCAGCAAATACAGTAGCATCAGATTAATCACATACACCAACATTATCCCGATAGAATCCCATGCTAAAAATAATGGCCTTTTCTCTGCACGATAGGTTAAACCGATTATTGCAATCGTTGTCATGGCAATAGCTGATAAAGCTGAAATGATATGATTCTGGTTGGCAAAGGAAAGGATTGGACCCTTCAGGAAAAATATATCATCAATAGCAAGAATTAAAATATTAAAGATATTACTTCCGAAGAGATTACCTATTGCAAGGTCTATCGCATCTATCTTTACAGCAGACAGTGAGACTACTAATTCAGGAAGAGAAGTAGAAATAGCGATAAAAATGTTGCCTACAAAGGTTTGACCAAGACCTGTCGTTTCAGCAATTCCTTCACCTATGTTTGGCAAAAAAGTTGCAGCAATAATAACAACTACTGCGTTAAGACTATAGTTGACAATGGCGGTCTTTGTTAAAATGTCTTTATATTTCAATTCAACAGCCATTTCTTTCATATAAGCAGCAATCTGTCTCTTTTCATAAGAGAATACCAGCTTAATTGCAATAAAATAAATAATCACAAATAACAGACTATATGGACCTATCCAGCCCAGAGGAGAAATAGACTTACCTAAAAATAGACTTATACCAACTATGCTCAAAAGAATTATTCCGAAACCAGCAGAAAGTATATGTCCCTGATGAGCCTTTGCAGATATTGGCATTATACGATATATAGCATCAAGAATGGCGATAATTAGCATATTAAATACGCAACTTCCAAGGACATCGCCAACAGCAATGTCAGGAACACCAGCATAGGTAACAGAGCTTATTCCGGTTACAAGTTCAGGAAGGGAAGTTACCGAGGCCATAAGAACTAAACCTATCCATGCCCTTCCAAGTCCTGTCTTTTCAGCAATAATGTCACCATATTTCGAGAGCCTTATGCCGGAATAAACAATTACAAGAGTGCATATGATAAAACCAAACCAGAGAAGCATTTCAATAATCTATCACAATCTATTTTTTTTGGCTTGTTATAAATTCATTGATTTTCTGGAGCATTCGTGGAACTTCCCAATAACCTTTGAGATAATAACTTGCAGAAGTTTTTTTTGATTTTCCAATTCGTATAGCAATCCCTCTTTTACCAATTGCCTTAAAAGCTGTCTCATCAGTCTGGTCATCACCTATATATATAGGCAGGCGTTTATTTTTTAATCCTTGTAAAATTAAGCGAACAGCACTTCCCTTGTTCCATGATGCATCAGGCGTCAATTCTAAAACTTTTTTCCCTTTAATCACAGTTAATAATTTTTTATCTAAGAATTCGGCTATGACCTTATAAAATACTTTTTTAACAAGTACAATGTTTTTTTTATTTACAGAACGGAAGTGAAGGCTCATAGTAAATTTCTTGTCTTCAAGCCATGCACCTTCTAAATTTGCAATCTCTTTTTTGAGCAGATGTTTTACATCACTAATAATAGGTTTTGCCAATAGTGCTTTAGGATGCGTGTATCTTACACCATGACCAGATATATCTAAACCATGATTACCTCCATAATAAATTTTTCCGATTCCAATCATTTTCTTGATATCTGACAATGACCTTCCGCTTAAAATAGTTAAATAGCAATGGTTAGAGTCTGACAGCAATCGTAATTGATTTTTTATTTTATCAGATAAAATGCATTGTGCAGGATTCTTTTGAATAGGGACTAATGTGCCATCATAATCTAAAAACAATGCAATCTTTTGGTCAGGCTTAACCTTAAGGAAATATTCTTTATTGGGTTTTTCAAAGAAATAGTGTGGCTGTAAAATCTTATTCAAATTTTTCATTTGAGACATCAGGTAACCTAAGTCGCGCCAATGTTGTAATCAGATTTCCTGCCCAGCGATAGATATTATGTTCTTTAACCACATTGCGCATCCTCTTCATTCGTTCAGACCTTACGTCAGGTTCCATAGTGAGTGAAAGACGAATGGCATCTGCCATTTCCTCTACAGCATACGGATTTACAATAATTGCA
The DNA here is from genome assembly GCA_020062205.1 of Thermodesulfovibrionales bacterium. GTDB lineage: Bacteria > Nitrospirota > Thermodesulfovibrionia > Thermodesulfovibrionales > SM23-35 > VGWY01. The sequence goes on along the minus strand of JAGUWT010000241.1, from coordinate 8,201 downwards.
TCTTTAAGTTCACGGGAGGCGCCTGCAAATTGACTTAAGATTAACACACCGTTTTTGTCGTCACGGGAGACAACAAACTCTTTAGCAACCAGATTCATTCCGTCATGTAAAGACGTGACCATACATATGTCAGCTACTTTGTAAAAGCGATTGATTTCTTCATGGCTATGATGTGCTTTAAGAAATACAATAGGTTTCCATCCCTTGGTCTGGAATCTCCAGTTTATTTTGTCTACCATTTCTTCCACCTCTGTCATCAAATCTCGGTATCGCTTGATATGTGTTCGGCTGGGCGCACCAAGTTCTATAAATGTGAATTCACCCACAAACTCAGGATATTTCTCCAGAAACCTCTCAATCGCCCTGAAGCGTTCAGGAATGCCTTTCGTATAGTCAATTCTATCAACCCCGACCCCCAGATATTTTGCATAAACATCTATCTCCTTAAGTATGTTTTCTCTCAATAGTGCTTTTCCCTGAATTGCGGTTACCCTATCAAGATCGCTGTCAAAACTTACACTGATCGGGAATGGTTTTACTAATGTTGTATTCCCACCACGATTAACAGAGAATTGTTCCCAATCAATCTTTGATTCCAAAAACCTGTCAACAGTATCCAAAAAATTATTGCAGTGGAATTGTATATGGAAACCAATGATATCAGATCCCAACATCCCTATGAGAATCTCCTGGTGCCAAGGGCAGATGCCGTAGGCTTCTGGGTTGGGCCATGGGATATGCCAGAAAAGTGCTACTCTTGCATCCGGACGTTTTTCTTTGACCAATAGTGGAAGAAGAGCAAGATGATAGTCCTGAATCAAAATCAAAGGAGACTCTTCATCTGCGATCTCTCTCAGCAATGCATCTGCGAATTTTTCATTCACCTGTTGGTAACGAATCCAGTCCTCCAGACGGAAAATTGGACGTGTATGCGTGATATGGCATAATGGCCAGAGTCCTTCATTGGAAAAACCATAATAGTAACCGTCTTCCTCTTCTTTAGTAAGCCATACCCTTTTAAGTGTATATGCAGGCTCTTCAGGTGGCACACGAAGCCTGTCATTAGCATCTGTGAATTCTCTGTCCGCTTCTCCACTTCCATGCGCAATCCATACGCCATCGCATATACGCATTACGGGGTCCAGTGCAGTGACTAATCCTCCGGCAGGGGTAATACATTTGATATTGCGCCCATCTTTTGTATGCATATAAGGTTCCCTGTTTGAAATCAAAAACAGTTTTTTCCCTTTGAGTTCAACACGCATATGTTCTTTAAGACGGTTGGCTGTCCAGAGGGATTCTGCCTGAACACGTAACCGTGCCTCTTCCTCTGCACGCATCCGGGCTACTGCCAGGCTTTTTGCCAACTGAGTCACTTCTGAAATCAGCGGAGCCAGCACATCGCCTCTTATTGTTGTGACCGGCCGGCTGATTTTGCTTTTCCCCATTCGCAATTCCCTCATCCATTCTGCAAAATGAGCTATCGGTCCCGTAATGCTCCACCTTACTATCAGAAGCGTTATCACAACGATAAGTATTGATAATGTTATAAAACGGAGAAGGTTATGCTTCCATATCCCCGCAAGCCTGACATCAATGTAAGAAGCGTCATAAAAGAGCGCCAAAGATCCTATAAGTTTATCTTCTGCGGAAAGAGGAGTGGTATAGATATATGTTTTTTTGCCTTTGATGTCTATAAAGCCGTCTACAGACCTTTTTTCCGTGATGGAGCTCACTGCCTGGGGTAATGGCTGTTGTATATAAGGTTCAAGATCGGGAGTTGACGCCATAATATTCCCCTGGATGTCAAGCACGGCAATCCCTTTAAGCTTTTCGCGGTTGCCAAATCGTTCGACAAGGCGTGTTAATCTTGATAGCGAGTTGTTTTGCACCAATGGCATTACAGCTTCCTGCAAGCTTTCCGCTAGGATAATGGCTCGTCGTTCCATCTCAGATGTAAGGCGAATCTTTTCAGCCCTGACCTGGTAAAATGAAAAAATAACTGCTACCAGAGCCACCACAAAAAGAAGGGAAACTATAAGACGGATTGTGATCTTCATGTTAAATCTCCAACACCTTTTTCCTTACAATATTCTAAACTTTCTAAACTTATACTTCTTGTAATCCGCCGCTCCTCCTTGAAATCTGATGCGGTTAATCATAAGTAAATCGCATCAGAAGGATAATATAGCGAGATGAAAAGGAGCAGATAGTCTTTGAGATGACGGGTTATTAAGAAGTTTTGTCTTACATGTTCGCGTGCGTTTTTGCCGATCCATGCAGCATACTCCTTGTTGCTGAGGAGCCTTTTTACTGCATAAGCAGCCCCTTCAACGCTATGGCAGAGCAAGCCTGTGAGTTTATTCTTGACCTGCAGCTGAATCCCCCCTACAGCAGAGGCTACTACAGGTTTCCCTTTCCATAGGGCTTCAGTTACGGTAAGTCCAAAACCCTCTTTTATTGATTTTTGCAGAATCACAGCAGCTGCTTGCTGCAGGGCATTGATCTCTATATCGCCTTCCGGAGGAATGAGCAATATGTGTATATCAGACTTGCCGGATGCCTGTTCCCTTACCTCTTCTAATACCTTTTCGGACTCAGGGTCATCAGTTGCTGTGCCTCCTGCCAGAACGAGTTGGCAGTCTATACTCTTTCTTACCATCTCAAATGCCTGTATCACGCCAATAGGATCCTTCAGATAATCAAACCGTGAAATCTGGGCAATAATAGGTTTGTCTTTATCCAGACCATACTTGTTCAACACTGAATCAATAATCTCTGATGGGAGTTCCTTGTTTTTGTCGCTTAATGGGTCTATGGACGGAGAGATCATAAATTGGCGGATAGGCAACTGTTGTGAAAAATTCGGGGCTGAGAAAACAGCAGCATCATACTCTATAACAAAATCCCGCAAAAATTCCCAAACTCTATTATCAGGATTAGAGACATCAATGTGGCATCGCCATATCCATTTTCCTCCAAGCTCTTTCTTCTTTGCAATCAGAGCTACGGGCTGAGGGTCATGAATAAAGATAATGTCTCCCCCAAACCTTAACTCCTCGATATTCTTTTTACTCACTTCTAAGAATACGGAGAAGTCTTCGGAGGAGATATCTTCCTTTCTGCCGTGAAGCGCGTTATGAAACTTTTTTGTTACATCAAAGAAATCTTTATGTCCCGTAATAGTTGTCCACTGGGCATCAACCCCAAGCTGGTTCAATAAAGGCACCATGCGCGTAAGTATCTCAGCCACACCCCCGCCTGTGAATGTTGAATTTATGTTCTGTATAACTTTTCCTGATAACCGCTCGGCAAGCGCCCTGAGTTCTTCAATGGCGCTTCTGCCGACAATAGGCACATAATCCTGTATTTTAGCCCTCGGATGGTGAAATATCGCTTTTTCCAAATCAGTTCTCCTACTTAATACGTTCTTCAATAAGCTGAATAATTATAGACCTCAGGTCTTCTATTGTATAGTTATAAGGGTCAAGCGCAGCTATCTTATCAGCCAGTTCTCTTTCATCAAGACTATCCTGAAGCCATATAGAAAAGTCATTAACTCCTCTATGCAGTCTTAACCTTGACTCAAAGATATGAAAGTAAAGAGAATTAATACTCACCTTGCGAAGCGCTTCAACAAATTCTCTTAAATCATGAGCAATATAGGGAGTAGTCAAAACTACACTTACTGATTTAATAAAATGGAATTCCCTTCCTTCAAACGCTGTCCGTCCATCCCCTCTTGTTGACAGCCCGTCATTGATAACGGCTATGATTCTTTCTCTAAGTTCACCGATTGTAGAGAATTCAAAGGTATCTATATTGGACAGTTTTTCTGCAAGAATCTCATCACCGATGACGTCACTGACCCACAATGCAAACTCATTAGCCGGTTGAGGGATAAGATATTGATATTCTTCTATGAAATTGTGCGTGTGGTAATAAATTACTGAGTCTGGAACATCGCTCAATATATTAACAAGCTCCGATAAATTTTTTGCCTTAAGTCCCGTCAATTCTTTTATATGCAGCCGTGTATAAAAACGGAATGCTTGAGTTGCCTTTTTAAGAGGCTCTCTGTAAGCGGTGACTGTGGTTTTTGTAAACTTACTGTTCGGCACAAAGATGATCTTGTCATCAGGAGTCTTAATCTGAATATTCCTCCATGTTATATCAGAAATATAACCTTCCTCGCCTGACTCAAGTTTGATATAATGGCCTATCTTGATTAGGTCGCCATGAGCCAATTGAAATCCGGAGAAAATATTAAGTATCTCATCACGAGACGCCAGAACAGCAACTAATAATCCTATGGTCAGCGTCAGAACTATCGGAGTAGTTGGCACTTTCCAGATATCAAGCAATATCAACACACCTACAACAATAAAGGTAATTCTTACTGCATTGATTATTAGAGCTGTTGGAAAGGGAAAGGGCGCTTTTATCTTCCGTAGATATTGATGAAGTAATTTTACAGCAAGACTGAGAAACGTCCACGTTAAAGAAATAACAAAAATAGTTCCAATGATTCTTCCGGCTAAGACTTTACCCTGAGGGGATAATGTTGAAACCAGAATAGCTGTATATGCTCCCAATATAATGCACCATTGAAAAAATTGGGCTTTCGTTGTCTGAAGGAGTATCTCACTTCCTTCCCATTTTAATTTAGTAAATAATCCGTTAAGATAATTGAAGAGGCTTCTCCTCGCCCATATGGCGACCACAATAAAAGATAGAAAAACAATAGCCGGCGCTATCATTGAGAGCCAATTTTTATTTAGCCATTCAATCATTTTTAGGTCTCAGATTATATTGCGAATTGTAATTTCCATATCAGCTTCCCATGCTTCATTATACATCATTACTTCTGCCACTCTTTCTCCTCCCTCAGATAAACCGTCCTATGCGGGAATGGTATCTCAATACCTTCTTCCTTAAATCTCTTGAAAATCCTCTTTCTCAGTTCATGCTGCGCGAGGTACTGGTCCACAAATTCCTGAACCTGACATATTAGAGTGAAGTCAAGGGAACTGTCTCCAAATCCGGGTATAAATCTAACAAAAGGTTCCGGATCTCCAAGCAATCCCGGAATTTGTCCGGCTGCTTTTTTTGCTTCTTCAACGAGAATTATTTCTACTTTCTCCGGATCGGATGAATAACTTACCGCTATCGAAATTAAAAGAGACATTCTTTTTTCCGGCAGATAATAATTTGTCACAACACTTTGAGAAAGTTTGCTGTTTGGTATCACCACAATATTGTTCGGCAATGTTCGGACCCGAGTCGTTCTCCACGTTATGTCTTCCACATAACCTTCCTGGCCTGACTCAAGTTTTATAAAATCACCAACCCGGATAGATTTTTCCACGAGGATATGAATTCCTGCAAACAGGTTTGCCAGCGTATCCTGAAGGGCAAGGGCAACCGCAAGACCACCAACCCCAAGAGCAGTAATAAGTGGGGTTATCGAGATCCCAAGGACGCTGAGTATAATCAACAAACCTATAATGAAGATAGTTCCTTTTAAAATCCCATGTGCAAGGCCTGTTGTGGGAATCGGAAGGTCTAATTTTTGTATGTAATTTTTAAATATTTTTCCTGTTAGGTTTGCTGTAGCAATGGTGATGGAAAGGATTACAATTACATGAATGGTCTTACTGAAATAAAATACATATCTTTCAGGAAGCTCTGAGATAGCAACCCCGATATAGAGACCGATCGCAATACACCAGTAAACAGAAGGTGTTTTAAATGCCTTGATTATTATATCGTCAATCTTTGTCTCTGTCTTTTTTGCCCATCGGTGAAGGAGTCTGAAGGTAATACCCCTGATGACGAACAATAAGGAGGCTGATATCATGCCTAAGATTGAAGGTATGAGAATCCTCTTTAAATTAATGTCCATTTCTCCTCCTTGAGATGTGTTAAAGGATTATCCTGTAACCCTATAACTTATTATCTTTGCTTTTTTCAACACACGCAAAAACTGGAGACGTAATCGAAACAAGTTGGGAGTCCATTTTATTTTTAAAGTCCCTGAACTCAGCAAGCAACTTTTGGGGGACTGTCCTTCCACGAGGTACTTTTACTGACAGCGGATTAATTGGTTTGTTCTTTACTCTCAACTCATAATGGAGATGTGGTCCCGTGGCAAGACCTGTTGATCCGACATATCCGATAATCCGTCCTTGCTTAATTTTACTCCCTTTCTTAATGTTCTTTTCAATCCTGGATAAATGGCCATAATATGTTCTCCAATTATTAGGATGTCTTACTATGATAATCTTGCCATATTGTCCCTTATAGCCAGAAAATATAACTGTTCCATCACCAACCGCAGAAACAGGAGTCCCTTGAGGGGCAGCATAGTCCAATCCATGATGCGGCCTGGATATCTTTAATATTGGATGAAACCGTCTATAAGAAAAATAAGAACTGATACGCCTAAAACTTAAAGGAGCTTTTAAAAATGCCCTTTTCAGCGATTTCCCTTCTGCATCATAGTAATCAACTTCTCCATTATGTTTGAATCTGTATGCGTGGTAAGTCGCCCCATTATTGATAAACTCTACCGAGAGTATGTCTCCATATTTTTTGAATTCTCCGTCCAGATAAAATCCTTCAACAATAATCTTAAATTCATCCCTTTTCCGCAGATCTGTCGTAAAATCGATGTCCCATGCGAATATATCGGACAGTTGTAACGCCAACATCAGATTTTCTCTTCCTTCTCGCATAGACGAAATGAGGTTGTCTTTTATTATTCCACCTATATGTAGTATCTTTTTTTCATATTCTATGGTCTTTTTCTCTGCGCAGAATCCTGATTCTGTGCGGGTAATGTGTAAAATATTATCATCATCAATCCAGTACATAAATCCATTGATATGAGAACTGTCATCAATGATTATTTTATATGGTTGGCCTGGATAGATTTCTCGCAATCTGTGGACATCAGCAGAAGCTTCTTTTAATTTGAGCAACTCTTCGAAATCAAGCTTATATTTTGTAAAGATATCATACAGTGTCTCTCCTTGTTCTACGGTACCACATATTTCCCGATAGCATTCCTTTTCCGGAATATCTATTTTTTCTCGTTTATCTATGATGTTAATATTACTTCGTATTGTCAGAAATGCGATTACCAGAAAAACAGCAGATATAAAGATTTTTTTCACTGAACTCTCCTCTTCTCCTTAACTCTTCCTCAGTAGTTTGCTTATTTCATGCCATAAAAGGTCAATTTTGTTGAGTGCGGCTGGCAAATCGGTATCCATTTCTGCCCTTGTCTTTTTAAGCGATAAACGGAGTTCTTGTATCGTTCCTCTGTCTTTATCCGATGCAATTTCCGATACCTTTGAAAAAAGCTCATCAACAAGGTCAAGCTCTGCCCTTGCAGTACCAACATTTTTAGCCACAAGCTCCACCCTTGCCTTTAAGATATGCCCTCTGATACTTGCCATTGTTGCATCAAACATAATCTTCTGTATTTTAGTCTCTGTCTCTTGATTCAATTTGTCAATGACTTCGGCCTGTTTCCGTAAAGCCTCTGCGGTTGCCGCCTTCTGTTTTTCTATTTCTTCAGCATGTTTTTTCAAGGTTTCTTCTGTTACTTTCCCCTGCTTTTTTATTGTCTCATCCGTTGCAGACAGACCTTTCTTAAGAGAATCCTCAAGAGAGTTCACCCTGTAGTAAATAGCATTTACAGTTTTGATGACCTTCTGGACATCGGCATCAGGTTTCAACGGGGCAGCCTTTGATTCCTCCTCTATCTTCTGGAGCCTCTGCTTTACATCCTGGACATCAGCCCTGAGTCCGGCAGTCTCTTTTTCTATTAGGATTGGTAGGCCGAGGTAACCTATTCCCGCTATGGCAACGATTAATATTATTAGAAAGATTATCCATAGTCTGGTCTTCATAATACTGTACCTCCTTTAAGCATTACAGTTATAATTATAGTTCAAGATGCTGAAACGAGTTCAGCATGACAATGAGAAATAAGACGTTTTGTTTCTTATTAAGAATTATGAAGCTGATCAAGAGAAACATCACGTTTTCCCCTTGAAGTAATTCAATGCAGTATTCATATTTTCCCTGTCTCCGGTAAACAGGATGAAGTCACCTTGTTTGAATTTGAAATCAGGCTCAGGGTTAGTATATACCTCTTTTTCCCTTCTTACAGCGATAACAGTCACCCCTGT
>JAGUWT010000050.1 GCA_020062205.1 Thermodesulfovibrionales bacterium | reverse complement strand
TAGAATGGTGGAAAAAAGATTGTGATTCGGCCAATCTTCATAGTAGAAGATGATAAGAAGATTGCAAACGTTGTCAAGGCTTATCTTGAAGGTGCGGGTTACAGGGCTCTTTATTTTGAGCAAGGTAAGGCCGCCTTAGAGGCTGCCTTAAAAGAGACGCCACTTCTCGTGATACTCGACCTTATGTTACCTGATATGGGTGGAGAGGAAGTATGTCAGGGACTCAAAGAAATTGGTGATTTCCCTATCATTATGCTGACAGCAAAGTCTTCAGAAGAGGAAAGGGTTGCAGGCTTTGCCCTTGGTGCCGATGACTACGTTGTGAAACCCTTCAGTCCAAGGGAATTGGTATACAGGGTTAGAGCGCTTTTAAAAAGGGCGCAGAAAAATGACCTGAGTGATACAAAACCCCTGAGTTTCAATGATGGGCTTTTAATGATAGATGGACAGAGTTATGAAGTAAAAAAGAAGGGGCTTTCGATAAATCTTACGCCCACAGAATTCAAGGTTCTCTTTACCCTTGCATCTCATCTAGGCAGGGTCTTTACAAGGGATGAACTTGTAGAGAAAGCACTCGGTTATCAATTTGAAGGTTATGAGAGAAGTATTGATGCACATATTAAGAATCTTAGACAGAAGATTGAAGATGACCCGAAATATCCATTACTTATACTTACGATCTATGGCATAGGGTATAGATTTTCGGGCAAAAGAGATGATTAAAAGCCTCTGGATAAAATTCCTTTTCTTACTCTTATCTGTTTCTCTCATTGCACTTTCAGCAACCTTATTCCTCCGTGAATTAATGATAAAGGATTTCAGGGAGTATCTTGAAGGTGAGCTTGAAGACAGGGTTTATTGGGTAATGGCAGATATTGAAGGCACATACGAAAAATATTCTGGTTGGGAAGATGGCATCATCAGCGAGGATGCCATTTGGGCATGGATGTTAGGGTTTGAGATAAGGATTCTAAATATGAATGGTGTTGTGATAATGGATACAGAAAAGGCACTCAATACACTCTCTCCACTTGCAAGAAAGCGTGTCATGGCCATCTCAGAGTTGAGGTCTGCGGAAAGGTCTGACAGATTCTTACCCTATCCCTTGTTTTTGGGTGGAAAGGAAATCGGCAGCCTTGAAGTAAGGTTCCTGCAACCGAAGAAACAGGATATCTTTGTAAAGAGGTCAAACAGATTTCTCCTGATATCCCTTCTGGGATTGGGTGGGGTTGTGGTTTTGTTAAGTATTCTTTTCTCAAAGAAATTGACAAATCCCATACACAAACTTACATCTGCAGCAAAGGCGATCAGTGAAGGTAATTTTAAGGGCAGGATTAAAATATCGGGTAGTGATGAAATAAGCAGGCTATCACAGACCTTTAACCGAATGTCTCAGAGCCTTGAGACACAGGAGTCTCTGAGAAAGAAACTCATTTCCAATGTCGCCCATGAACTCAGGACACCTGTCAGTGCTATGAGAGGGGAAATTGAAGGGATGATTGATGGTATCATCCCGGTGAACAAAGAACAACTTCAGTCTTTATATGATGAGACAGGAAGGCTTAAAAATATCCTTGAGGGCATTGAAGAACTTACCCATGCACAGGCAAGCGTCTTAACAATCAGAAAACAGGCAATAGAACTCAAGCCATTTTTGAGAAACATTATGGAAGGATTCAGTAGGCCTTTTTTTGACAAGGGTGTAAATATTGAACTTCAATGTGATGAAGGGGTCATTATTACTGCTGACCCTGATAGACTCAGCCAGATTGTTATTAACCTTTTAAGCAATGCTTTAAAGGCAACTGAAAAAGATGGGAAGGTATGGATAAAGTCTGACACAAAGGATTCAGAAGTGTTTATAGAAATCGGAGATACAGGACACGGGATAAAGCAGGAGGATTTGCCATTTATCTTTGAAAGATTTTATAAGGCTTCAGAGGGTGGACTCGGTCTTGGACTCGCCATTGTAAAAGAGCTTGTAGAGGCTCATGAGGGAAGGATAGAGGTAAAGAGCGAATATGGGAAAGGCGCGGTCTTTACTGTGTATATTCCCTCGAACCCTTTTCATTCATAAACAGTCTTCACAATTCTTCATAATTCATTCATTACTCCTTCATAATTGTTTGATATTCTGTAATCAAATGAGCCACAGAGAACACAGAGAATACAATCAATTCACGGGATATTCTAAAAATATTCTCTGATCTCTGTGGTTTATTATTAAATTTAAAATCCCCCCTCACCCCCCTTTATTAAAGGGGGGCAGGGGGGGATTAGAAGAAAGGAGGTGAATGGTAATGAAGAAGGTAGCAATTATAGGGCTGGCGGTATTGGTGGTTATGCTCGTGAGCATCGTCGTGTATGCCCAGGGACCATGGGGTTACGGGATGGGTTACGGGAAAGGTGCGAATATTGAAGAGGTAAAAAAGTTTCAGAAAGAGACATTGAGTTTAAGGGATGAGCTTATTACAAAGAGGCTTGAGCTCCGGCAGGAGTACAATAAACCAACACCTGATACAAACCATATCGGAACAATCAGAAAAGAGATTATAGACCTGCAGACAAAGATTCAGGAGATTGCAGACAAACACGGAATGCCTGGTCCGATAGGATGCAGAATGATGGGTCGTGGTAAAATGAGACATGATGGCTTGATGGGAACGGGATGCCCGAATCACGTGTGGTAATAGAAACAAAGTATAGAGTTTAGAGTTGAGAGTTCGGAGTTATGAGTTAAAACAATAATAAAACTGGTCTCCGAACTCCAAACTCTGAACTCCGAATCAAGATGATATTTATAGAGGAATGAAGCAGTTAATCAAAATAACATGCATTTCAATTTTAACTGGGATAGTTATATCCTTATCATCTCCTTCCTTTGCACAGCCAATGCATCAGCACCATGAGTGGCGTGAAAGGGCACCTTATGGTGATTACTGCCCGGGTTCACGATGGGGATGGTATGGCGCAAAGAAGAGGATAAGAACTTTAATGGAAGTGAGAAGAATACTTCAGGAATACTTTTCTGATAAGGATGTAAGAATAGGCAGGATTAAAGAAAGGGAATGGTTTTTTGAGGCAGAAATCCGGGATAAAGACAATAATTTGATAGATATTGTAATAGTGGATAAAAGGACAGGCAGAATCAGGTCAATATATTAGCCTGGGGTTTTGACTTTTTCCGCTACCTCTTCGACGGTTACCTTTACTACATTCCTTGTTTTTCTGTCCTTAATCTCAATGAG
>JAGUWT010000258.1 GCA_020062205.1 Thermodesulfovibrionales bacterium | reverse complement strand
GCTAAACAGCTTGGCTTGTCTGAATATAGAGTGCGGGAGCTTATTAGAGAGAAGCAGATTCGTGCCGTGAAGATAGGTCAGGAGGAGATAAAAGGGGACGGGTACATTTTTAAAAGGTTATGGCTAATCTTGAGATGAAAGACATCTTTAAAAAAATCATCTCCATCAAATCCGCTCTCGACGGCTATCGTCCTTTTTCTGAACACGTCGTCAAACAGTTGAGGGATTATTATTGCATTGAACGGATTATTGTTGAGATGTGTGGAGAGGAGTAAGCATCAAATACCGCATGGGGCGGGACAGCGGAGGCTATGAGATCATTGACCCGATACTGAAATCACGGCTCGGATGTTGGTAAGATATAGACAAAGAACATTAAATAAATCCGAGTACCTTCCTGCAGGGTATTTGACCCCGCGGGAAGATTATCTTATCCATTCATCCCCGCAGCAGATCTGAGGGGTATTCTGGAAGGTGCTGGATAAACTAGTGTGGAGGTGATTGAAATGACCATCAAAAAAATCCTCTCCCAAAACGAAAAACTCAAAGAATACCGTCAGGCTCTTATCAGCAATGTGGTGACAGGGAAGGTTATGGTTGGGGAAGATAGATGAGATTAATCCATTGTATAATAAAATATATTTCTTAAAAGGAGGTGAATTAAATGTCCACAACTGTTGAAAAGATAGCGATTGAGTTATTAGGCTTGCCAACTGAGTCCCGTGCATTACTTGCTGAAAAACTTATTGAAAGCCTTGATGAAAAGCAGGATAAGGATATAGAAGCCCTCTGGATAAAAGAGGCTAAGAGACGCAGCAGGGAAATTAAGAGCGGCAAAGTTAAATGCAAGCCGGCAAAAGATGTCTTAAGGGAAGCACGCTTAAAACTGAAATGAAGGCAGTATTATTCCATCCAGAAGCTGAAGAAGAAATGATAGCTTCAGCAGTATTCTACGAAACCAGGTCAAATGGCCTCGGTCATAAATTCCTGAATGAAATTGCACGCTCATTGGACTTAATTTCTTCCTCGCCTGAAACATGGCCTGTTTTTTCAGGAGAAATAAGGCGTTTTTTGCTCCGGCGGTTTCCTTTCGGTTTGCTCTACGAAATCCATGAGGATTATATATACATTATTGCTGTGATGCACCTTCATAGGGAGCCGTTTTACTGGAAAAACAGGCTGAAATGAAAAAATCAAACCTTACTGAAAACAATAATCGCAGACCGTGAAGAAATTTGATACGGATGAATACCGCATGCGGTTCAAGGAGTTAATCAAGGAAGATAAGCATGTATTTAAGGACACCTTCGCAGATATATAAAAATCTATGCCTTTATATCACAGATTGTTTCTTTTCAAGATGTTTCTCTGGAAAAATTTTACCTGTACTGCCGATTCCTTATTAAAAAACTTCCCCCTGATAAAGACAGCCTGCCCCGTGAAGTAATTGAAGAAAATCCGAGCATTGAAGACTTAATTAAAGAGGATCTCTTTGAGGATGTATTCAAACGAGGCAGAGAATTGAATTTATAGAAACTACTCCATCAACCACCGCATGGGGCGGGAGAGGTGAAGGCTATGAGATAAATGACCCAATACTGAAATCACGGCTCAGATATTGGTAATATATAGACAGAGAATTTGAAGGAGGGCAAAGCAGGAAGATGAAAAAACAATCCAAAAGAACAACTGTGCTGACGCGTGAGCAAGTAATTTCAATCCTGAAAAAGGAACTACCCTATCTGAAGGACAAATACGGCGTTGAAAGAATTGTCCTGTACGGCTCGTTCGCAAAAGGCAGTCAGAAGAAAAAGAGCGATATAGATATCCTTGTAGACCTCCATAAAACCCTGGGATTGAAGTTTATCGAACTCGCTGATATGAATGAACGACCAATCACTTTGCAAAAATAGATACTCAAATGCAATTATAAAAATTTAACGCAGCAAATAGAAAATGCAGACTTTTAAAATCAACTTTGACAAGCATCAGAATTTTGAACTAAGAAGTATCAAGCCCCTAATAGGTATATGCGGGCTTTATTTTATTTTTCTTAAAGAAACTGAAATACCGTATCCCTTCAGAAAGTCGAGGCTGATATACATCGGCATGAGTGAGAAGAAGACGAATAGCATTGGTAAAAGGCTGAGTGATCACTTTGAGGGGGTTTCGGGCAATGAGGGTATCATCAATTATAAAAAAGCAGAAGGGCTTTACTTTACGTATCTGAATTTTGAAATGCTGAAGCAAATATGGAAACACCGCATAGAAGATTTAGAAAGTTATTTCATCTTTGATTTCGTAGATAAATACGGTGTCTATCCGATCTGCAACAACAAAAGCGGTTTTGAAATAAAAAAACATGATGTGCAATTAATCTTCGAGATTAACTGGAAATATTTTGAAAAGGGTAATGAATCATGACCGATCAAATTAAAAGTGGACAGGAAATTCTTGATGAATTCTTCTCTCAAATAATAGATATCGAAGGTGTGGATCAGGATGTTGCTAAAACTGTTTTAAGGTTATATCAAGAGGGTAAGCTAACGAATATAAATATATCTAATGAATTAAGCAGGATTAGAGAAAAGAGACCGTGAAAATCAAAAGTCTTGAAATAAGTGGATTTAGGGGGATCAGAAAGCATATTGGGATTGAATTTGATTCCTCAAAATCAATTCTTATTTATGGGGATAATGGCAGCGGAAAGAGTTCTATTACTGATGCATTTGAATGGTTTTATTACGATAAGATCGAGCATCTTTCGAGTGAGGAAATAGGAACAAAGGGACTTCCCGCACTGAGGAACATATTTCTTCCAGATAGTGATGATGCATATGTCGAAGTTAAATATTCGGATTCTGAATGTGATTCCCAAAAGAAATTATTTATTAAGAAATCAAAATTAACGGGTGAATATACAAACACAGCGCAAAAGTTTAAGGATTATATAAATATGTCCTTAAAAGAGAATCTATTACTTAGATATAAGGATTTATTAAGGTTCATTTTATCAACGAAGGCTCAAAAACTGGAAGAAATATCTCAGATAATAGGTTTTTCCGATGTATCAAAGGTCAAAACGGTCTTAAAGAAAGCAGTTAATGACCTGAAGCGAGAACTCAAGCAAAGTAGATTTGATGACCGCATAAGCAGCCAACAACGCAACATATTCGAAAGAATCCAGCAAGACATTTGGAATGATGAGCAATACTTTGCTGCAATTAAAATTCTGGTCGCTCCTCTGAAGCTTCCCATCGAAGTTAAAGACGTATCCAGTATAGATGCTATTTTAGAAGCCCTGAAGAAACCAGAAGATAAAGAAGCAATTGCAAATCAACTTTCATATGAAAAAGTCATCGAACATTTAAGAAACCTTGGGATTTCTTTTGATAGCATATGCACTTCATATGAAATTGTTTATGATAAATGCCAGCAGATTGCAAAGGATAAAGACAAGTTCAAGAAAATTAACCTTGAACCTTTGTTATCTCAAGGATTATCGATCCTCGAAAAAAAACTCTATGAAGATGATAAATGCCCTCTTTGCTTACAGAAAAAGGATAGGGAGGAGCTGATTGATGAATTAAGGAAGAGGATCGAAGAATTATCAATCTTTAAAAAAGAAAAGGATGCTGCGATAGAAGAAATTAATACAACTCTTCGACTTGTTCAAGGTGCATTGACAGAAGTAGAAAACGCACTCAAAGAGAAATGCTTACTTTTGGAGGATGATTTATCATCCAAAAAAGAAATAGAGAAAATAAGAGACAATATTTCAGCCGCTAAAGAAAAAATTAAGAAAGTCACTTTTGCAGAACTTGAGGCGATCAGCAAACCTGAAGATTTCATAAGTTTTGATATAAATGCCCTCAAAGAACTGATATCCCTGCTTACCTCCAAGAAGGATAAAATTGTTACTGGGAAAAAAGACGATTTGACATTTACGGTTCACAGCAAGATAGAATCAGTAAAGCAATCGTATAAGGAGATCAAATCTCTTAAAAAAGCTGAAGAAATTCTTACACAACAGCAACAGTCTTTAGAACTCATTTATAACGACTTTGTAAAGAGGCAGAGAAATGGTCTTTCTTCTTTGCTTGCAGTCATATCGGAAGATATTAACGATCTCTATCAATTCATGAATGAGTCTGAAAATGTCAGCGAGATTGAACTAATCCCCCTGGATGAAGAAGATGAGTTTGTCGGAATAACTTTACAATTCAAGTTTCACGGCAGACTGGAAGCACCGCCACATAAGTATCTCAGTGAATCTCATTTAAATTGTCTTGGGATTTGCCTTTTTTTAGCCTCTGTAAAAGCTTATAACAAGCTGAATAGATTTATTGTTCTCGATGATGTCATATCCAGTTTTGATACAAATCATCGTGCACGATTCGCAAGGCTCTTGGTAGAGAAGTTCAGTGATTATCAGATAATTCTTTTTACTCATGAAAAAGATTGGTTTGAAATAGTCTCAAATATGGTCAGAGGAAAGAATTGGTTGATAAAGAGAATGTATTGGGATCATGAAAACGGAGCAATAATTGAGCCGCCGCCATTTACTCTTAAAGAAGGAATAGAAAACAAACTCACAAAGGCAGTTACCACGGGCTTGGGAAATTCTATTCGAATATATCTTGAGCACCTGTTAAAAGAGATTTGCTATGATCTGAAAGTGAAAGTTGAATTTCGGTTTAATCAACATAATGAGAATAGAATGTCGCATGAATTGCTTTCCGAACTGAAAAGCAAACTGAAAGACAGGAAATGTGAATTGAAGGATCAAGCAGTCTTTGATAGGCTCAGTTCTTCCATGTTCCTTGGTAACCGAACCTCGCACGACAGTTCTTTTGAGGGAAGCATAGATGACCTGAAAATGTTTTATGGAGACGTTCGAGAACTTGAAAAGATTTTTAGATGTCCTCAATGCGATAACCTTGTATCGAAAAAATATTATGATAATGTTAATGATAAAGTGAAATGTTCATGTGGCGGGCTGCAATACAATTGGAAAAAATGAGAACTTTTTTGAGTCAAGATGTCACTTACAGTTGATGAACCAATTCTAAATAATCCCTTTGAAGAACCTAAGGAATACTGGGTGTATGAAGAAGGACATCCCAAAAGAATGTCTGGTAGGCGTCTTGCGGGATATTATTAGGAGAAGCAGGTAAAATATGAGAGATGCAGAGAGACTCAAAGAACTGGAAAAGGTAATTCTTAAGAGAGGGAGTGACAGGTGAAAGATTCGATAAATGTTAACAACATATCTAAAGATGAGATTCTGAAAACCCTCGGCAGCTTGAAGGCAGAGGTAAGGCAACGCTTTAAGGCTGAGATAAAAGGCATCTTCGGCTCATATGTCAGGGAGGAACAGAAGAAAAGCAGTGATCTGGATGTCCTGGTTGAATTTGACAAAGGAGCAAATCTTCTTGACCTCGTTGGATTGGGTCTGTTCCTTGAGGAAAATCTGAATATGAAGGTTGACGTTGTCTCCGAAAGCGATCTAAGGGAAGAGATTAAGGATATTATTCTCAAGGAAAAAGTTGCAGTATGAGAATGATTATGCATGAAGTAAAATCAAAATAAACAGGACAGGAAATGAAAGGAGATCAATAATGCATACACGTCAAAAAGGGATAATTATTTCAGACCCCAAAATTCTCAATGGGAAGCCCATTGTGAAAGGCACGAGAATATCCGTTGCATTGATACTGCAAAATGTCGCTTCGGGTATGACAAAGGAAGACATCCTTAGAGGTTATCCAACACTGACAAAAGAGGGATTGGATGCTGCGCTAGATTTTGCGGCGAGACGGTTTCAGGGTGAGGAAGTCAGGGTCTTTTCAGGTAAATAATAATGTCTAAGATACTTGCCGATGAAAATGTACATGGTGACATTGTTCGCGGACTGCGTGAGCAAGGGCATGAGGTACTCTTTGTCCCTGAAATTGGACTTGCGGGAAGCAGCGATGATGCGATTCTGGAATATTCGATAAAACATAATCTTTTGCTGCTTTCCGGCGATAAAGATTTCGGAGGTCTCATTGAATTCGGGACATTATGGGGGAAAGGAAAGGTAATCCTGCTCCGCTATCGTCTCATCAATATAAAAAAGATGGTGAAGAACATTGGGGAAATTCTTGCAAATGAACAGGAGTTAATAACATCCGAGAATTCTTTTGTAATTGTTCTTTCAGAAGCTGGATATAGAATCCATAGATACGGGAATTAATAATCATGTCCCTTGCAGTTGACGAACCAATTCTCAACAACCCCTTTGAAGAACCCAAGGAATACCGGGTTTATGAAGAAGGACAACCGAAAAGGATGTCGGGAAGGCGACCCGCGGGGCATTTGAATATTTGAAAGGATTTTGCAAGAATTTAGGTACAATATAGTAAAGAGATATTAATGCAGGAGAAAGAACTTAAAGTCATTGAGAAATTTAAATCCCTTGTTTCGCAGAGGGTGAAGGTGCATGAGGAGTAATTATGTTATTCAAGAACATTCCCATAACAAATGCTAACCGTTTGATCAATCATGGTCCGACAATACTTATAACCTCAAAACTTGGAGAAAAAATCAATGTTATGACTGCGGCATGGCAGATGCCTGTCAGCTTTAAACCAATGCTTGTGGCTGTCTCCATAGGTCATGAGAGATTTTCTCATAAGCTTATATTAGAGAGCAGGGAGTTTGTTATAAACATACCACATCTTGAAATGATTAAAGAGGTACTTTGTTGTGGAACACACTCAGGAAGAGACACAGACAAATTCAAGGTCTGCAAACTCACTCCAGTAAAGGCCCAGAAGGTTGGTGCCCCCCTCATCGAGGAGTGTATTGGTAATATCGAGTGCAGGCTTTATTCCCATCACGAGGCTGGTGATCACAGTATCTTTGTAGGAGAGGTATTAGCTGCTTCAGTTAAAGAAGGCATATTTGATGGCTATCTCAGGGTCGACCTTGAGCAAGCAAAAACCCTTCATCACCTCGGAGGTAAGGCCTTCTGCCACCCTGACGGGATTGATCTCGCTTAACCCAAATAATGAGATTAATCACAAAAATTCCCCAAATCTCTATTCAACTATCCTGATCTTCATCTCAATTCTTTCATTTGGGTTATCCCTTTGATCCCTTGGCTGGTTCACTATTTTGTCTGCGACTTCCATTCCTGAGACAACCTCTCCAAAAACGGTATATTGCCTATCAAGAAAAGGCGCATCTGCGACGCAAATAAAAAACTGTGAACCTGCACTGTCAGGCTGTGCAGCCCTTGCCATGGAGAGGATTCCCCTCTTATGAGGTTTATCGTTAAATTCAGCCTTAATTGTATATCCAGGTCCGCCCATGCCATGCATTGATTTATCAGGGTTTTTTGAGTTGGGATCTCCCCCCTGAATCATAAATCCAGGAATCACACGATGGAAGGTTGTTCCATCATAAAATCCTTTTTTCGCAAGTTCAATAAAATTACTTACATGATTTGGTGCCACTTCAGGAAAAAACCTGATCTCGATGTTCCCGAACTTTGTCTCAATCACAGCCTTTGTTCCAGGCATCTTCTTCATCTCCTCTTTTGTAAATGTTTTTTGTTTCATCTCTGCATACACAGAGATTGTAAATAGTACCATGGAAACCAAAAGAAAGCATATTTTGAAAATTCTCATATAAACTCCCATGTATAAATTTTTTCCTAAATCTATCCTCTATTTATATTTGAGAATTATATATGTGGCCCCTAATCCACCATCACAGTCTTTTGCCGTAGCGTATGCCATAACCCATTTTCTGAAAGAACCCTGAAGCCAGTTTATTAATGCTTTCTTAAGAACTGGCCCTTTGGGGGATTTGAGTCCTCTCCCATGTATCACCTTGACACAGAAAAGACCTTTGTTCATAGCCTCTCTGAAAAATTGTTTAAGGGACTCTTCTGCTTCACTTAAGGTCATCCCATGAAGGTCAATATAGTCCTGAACAGCAAAATCTCCCCGATGTAATCGTTCAGCTATATCCTTTCTTATATGAGGAGTTTTCCACTCTATATATTCTCCTGTATCAGACAGCCTTATCTTTCTTTTCCTTTCTACTATCTCCTTTAAGATCTCACCACCATCATTTGCTTGAATCGGTCGGGGCTTTATTTTCGGAGGGCTTTTATAAGGAATTTGCCTGAACTCATATATCTCCCTGACATCAGCCATAGCCTCAGTGAATATCTCATCATCGGTCTTGTTTTGGGATACCTCTTGCTTGACACATGGTTTATTTTTGAGTGTGTCTTTCAGCGCTTTCAATACTGTGAAAGAATGTGCTGCACCCTTCATTTGAGCTTTAAGCAGTACTTCCCTCTTCCACTCCTGTGGAAGAGTAAGATTACGTTATGAGAGACTTTGCCTTTTCTAAAAAAACAGTAGCCATATGAATAGCCCCTACCGACTCCTCATGGGTAAATGGAATTTCAGGATAATAATCTGCCTCCTGTCTCATTTTCATCAACCTGCCAATAGCCTTGCCCACGGTCAAATCGAATTCTTCTGTTTTGATATAGTAAAGGCTAAACATCCTCTCGACACCTTCGTGCGTCTTCGGAGCTACCCCTTTCAAAAGCAGCAATGCCTTTGAAGCGTGATATATTGAGTAATATGCTGATGCAACACTCTTAAAGTAAAAACCACTTTCCTGCAATATCTTCGCTGCATTTAATTCATCACCAGCCCTTTCAATCTCGCTTTTTGCAAGAAGGCTGCTTTCTTCTTTGTTTATTCTCTCGACCATAGAATAATTCCCTCTTTATGAACCTGATGTATAAACGATAATTGCCCTCTCTGGAAATCTTCCCTGGTTATAAAAATGGCTGATATGACTACACTGTATTCCACCTCTAACTCGAAAATGGCGTCATAAATGTCAAACTTCAGAGTTCTTGGTATGGCATAATCTGTAACAAATAGAATGTCAATGTCAGATTCTTCAAGAAAATCTCCTCTTGCCTTCGAGCCGTAAAGCACAACCTTATTGATCATTGGATACAGGGAGGGAATATTCCCGATAATACTATCTACTGCTTGTTGTTCATTATAGCTCAGATAGGTCTTTGTAACCCCTTGCATAAATGCATTATACCATAAATGACTGAGGGGCCCTGGGCACCCGTTGTATCAACCCAAAATCTTTTCACATTTCGACACGCGTTAAAACTCCGTGCAGTTTGTGTGGCGGAAGCTGATAGAATTGGACAAAGGTGGGGGTTACCTTCTTTATGATTGAAAACACCTTCCAGATAATATTTCTGGTTACTATGTCTTCAAGACCATAAAAGATCGTCTTTTCATCTATTCCTGCTTCTCTTAATATCTCCTCTACATCAAATACCTCCATATATCCGCATTGAATCTCAAATTGTCTCAACCCTTCAGCAATGTCCTCCTTAAAGAATCCCGTAACACCAAATGGGTCGTCTCGTTTCATAATGGAGACCATGATGTTGTCTTCATAGATAATATTATTCGAAAACATGGTGTTAACAATATAGGGAGGGATCTCCTTTACATCTTTTACAAAGAAAAGGGCAGTACCTTTAATTTTGCTCACCCTTTTATATGTTCGTTTATATCTTTCGAGGAAGGTATCAAGATCCATATACCTCATCGACTTATAAAGCCTCTTCTGACCAGAAGTGTATGTCATAATGATACTGAATGGAATCAATGCTATGATGATTGACCAGTAACCTCCGTGAGGTATCTTGTAACTGTTCGAGAGAAGGAATGTCATATCTACATAGGTCACTAACAATGAAATAAAGGTATACAGCTTTTTCCCCCTCAGATAAAAAATCCATGTTATCATTATCCCTGTGAGGGTCATGGTTCCCGTGACTGCAAGGCCATATGCAGCAGCAAGGCGGTGAGATTCCTTAAATTCATACATGATGTATAAGACAGAAAAGAGCAGGAACCAATTCACAAAACCAATATATATCTGCGACCTCAGTTCAGTGGATGTATAGTCAATCTTAAATAAAGGCATAATATGAGTCGTGATTCCCTGATAGACTATTGAGAACATACCGCTGATCATTGCCTGGGAGGCAATAACCGTTGCAAGAATACTGAGAACGAGGAATGGGATATACAGAGTGTGCGACTGATAAAATATCATTTCGAAAAGGACATTATTTGCATCGGGGTGCCCAATGAGAAAGGCGCCTTGCCCTACATAATTTAACAAGAGTGCAAAAAATACAAAATACCATGCGTGCAGGATGGGCTTCCTCCCTAAGTGTCCCATATCGGCATATAATGCCTCCCCACCTGTAGCACAGAGGATAACCTCAGAAAGCACAAAAAATCCTTCGATGCCATTTTCATAGAGAAAATGTATTGCATAGTACGGGTTAATAGCCTTCACGACAGATGGTACCGCAAGAATTGACAAGACTCCTGAAATTGAGAGAGATAAAAACCATAAAAGCATCAGAGGGCCAAATGCTCCGGCAACCTTTTCGGTCCCCTTTCTTTGAAAGATGAATAATACGATGGCAATTATTCCTGCAACAAGAATAAGGATATCCTGATTTGTCTTCTCTAATCCAGGAATAAGGAGTAATCCCTCAACTGCACTCAAGATACTTATGGCAGGAGTGATTACTCCATCACCAATGAGGAGTGATATACCAATAAAGACAAGCATAGTAACAAAAGATACCTGCCTGCCTGACTTTAAAAGAGGGATAAGCAATTCCTTCAGAACAATAGTGCCTCCTTCACCCTTCTTCCCAAGGCTCATTGCAAGCCATGCATATTCAACTGTTACCAGTATTACCAGTGTCCAGACAATAAGGGACAGAACACCGATGACATTAGCTTGTGAAGGTTTCGTGAGAAGAAAGATGACTGTTAAGGTATAAATGGGACTTGTTCCTATGTCCCCAAAGACGAGCCCAAAGGATTTTATTATCCCCTTTACAGGAGATTCTCTATTAAGCATTTATCTTACCCTTCCAAATGCCTACGAGGTTAGCTGACGGGCTCGGGCTTGGAAGTGCCCTATCCATGAAGGAATACGCCCCCTAAACTGGACCCCCCGCATCCATTTCTCAATGGATTTCGGCTACAAATGCATCATATATTTATTAGTATCTTAAAACCTTGGATTATCTGTGTCAATTACATTTCATATAGATTTTTGACACAGGCAATTCGATTACTTGACTCTTATTCTGCAATTCTATATACTCTGGTTTTAAAATATAAGTGATACTTAACTTGACTCCTTATTTCGTGCTATTTTAGCGTTAAAAATTTAGTAATACTTAAAAGTTAGGAAGGTGAAGTGATATGCCAAGACGAAATGATATCAAAAAGGTGATGATTATCGGGTCTGGTCCCATTGTTATAGGTCAAGCTTGCGAATTCGATTACTCAGGGACACAGGCATGCAAGGCGCTTCGAAAATTAGGATATGAGATAGTTCTGGTTAATTCTAACCCAGCAACGATTATGACAGATCCAGGGATGGCGGATGTGACCTATTTGGAGCCACTCACTGTTGAATATATGAAAAAGATCATAGAAAAAGAGCGCCCCGATGCCATACTGCCAAACTTAGGTGGCCAAACAGGGCTGAATCTCACTGCTGAATTAGCCGGAAGTGGCTTTCTCGAGACCCATGGTGTAAGGATAATTGGGGTAGAAGCAGATGCCATAGAAAGAGGTGAAGATCGTATTGCCTTTAAAAAGACGATGAATCAGTTGGGTATCGAGATGCCAAAGAGTGAACCGGCTTTCAGCGTTGAGGAGGCTGAGCTTATAGCGTCAAAACTTGGATATCCGGTTGTAATCCGTCCTGCGTATACGCTTGGAGGAACTGGAGGTGGTCTTGTCTATAATAGGGAGGAGTTACGAACAGTTGCAGGCCGGGGCATTTCCGCCAGCCTTATCGGTCAGATACTTGTTGAAGAGTCAGTCTTGGGATGGGAAGAATTGGAACTTGAAGTGGTACGAGATGCTAAAAATCAGCGAATCACAGTCTGTTTTATAGAAAATGTTGACGCCATGGGAATCCATACTGGCGATTCCTTTTGTACGGCACCCATGCTTACAATTGACCCTAAACTGCAGGAACGTCTTCAAAAATATTCATACGATATTGTTGAAGCCATTAAAGTTATCGGAGGGACGAACATCCAGTTTGCTCACAACCCCCAAAATGGTCGGGTAGTAGTAATCGAGATTAACCCAAGAACTTCACGTTCTTCTGCTCTTGCCTCCAAAGCCACTGGATTCCCAATAGCGCTTATTTCAGCTATGCTTGCAGGCGGACTCACTCTCGATGAAATTCCCTATTGGAGAGAAGGCACACTGGATAAATATACACCCTGGGGAGAATATGTAGTAGTCAAGTTTGCCAGATGGGCGTTCGAGAAGTTTGAAGGGGTTGAAGATCATCTTGGTACGCAGATGCGTGCTGTAGGTGAAGTAATGAGTATCGGGAAGACTTACAAAGAAGCGCTCCAAAAATCTATACGGTCTTTGGAGATAGGACGTCATGGATTTGGTTTTGCTAAAGACTTTAACCAGAAATCCTTAGATGAACTAATGGAACTACTCGTCTCACCATCAAGTGAACGTCAATTCATCATGTATGAGGCCCTGCGAAAAGGTGCATCTGTAGATGTCCTCTACGAAAGGACTTACATCAAAACCTGGTTTATCGAGCAGATGAAGGAGCTCGTACAGTTGGAGGAAGATATACTCAAGTATAAGGGCAAAAGATTACCTGATGCATTGCTGATCCATGCCAAGAAGGATGGATTTGCAGACCGTTACCTGTCTCAACTCCTAAGTATACCGGAAAAAGAAATCCGGGAACACCGTAAATCATTAGGGGTAGTTCAGGGATGGGAGCCTGTTCCAGTAAGTGGAGTAGAAAATGCTGCTTATTATTTTTCTACTTATAATGCAATAGACAGAGTAAAAAGAAGTGAACGGAAAAAGATTATGGTTTTAGGAGGCGGTCCCAACCGTATTGGTCAGGGTATAGAATTTGACTATTGCTGTGTTCATGCTGCTTTTGCACTACGCGATGAAGGGTATGAATCTATCATGGTCAACTGCAACCCGGAAACGGTTTCAACAGATTACGATACTTCGGACAAATTATACTTTGAACCTGTCACCGTAGAGGATGTCCTCTCTATTTATGAAAAGGAAAAACCTGAAGGAGTGATTGTACAGTTTGGGGGACAGACACCTCTTAATATAGCTAAAGAACTGGTTGAAGCAGGGGTAAAAATCATAGGTACTTCCACAGAAACTATAGATCTTGCAGAGGATCGGGATAGGTTCCGCAAAATGATGAAAAAATTGGGGATACCCATGCCCGAATCTGGTATGGCAAGCACGTTAGAGGAAGCATTGAATGTAGCTGAAAGGATTGGCTACCCCCTTATGGTAAGACCTTCGTACGTTCTTGGTGGCCGTGGAATGGAAGTGGTCCACGATGAAGAAATGCTCAAACACTATGTATTAGCTGCTGTAGGAGTCACCCCTGATCGGCCTATCCTCATAGATAAGTTCCTGGAGAATGCCATAGAAGCCGAAGCAGATGCCATAGCTGACGGGAGCGAAGCATTTGTCCCAGCAGTAATGGAACATATTGAGCTCGCCGGGATTCATTCGGGAGATTCTGCATGTGTGATTCCTCCCATAAGTATTCCACCTAAACATCTTGAAACCATTTATGAATACACACGGAAGATTGCTATGGAACTGGATGTAATAGGTCTCATGAATATACAGTATGCTATTGCAAACAATACGGTCTATGTCCTTGAAGCCAATCCGCGAGCGTCTCGAACCGTGCCTTTGGTTTCAAAGGTCTGCAACATACCCATGGCTCGTATCGCGACCCAGATTATGCTCGGCAAGAAGCTAACTGATCTCAATATAAAACAAAGACTCATCTCTCATTTTGGGGTAAAGGAAGCGGTCTTTCCATTCAATATGTTCCCTGAAGTGGATCCACTCCTGGGTCCAGAAATGCGTTCCACAGGAGAAGTTTTGGGCATGGCTGATTCTTTCGGTCTTGCCTATTACAAAGCACAGGAAGCAGCCCAGCAGCGTCTCCCCACAGAGGGAACAGTGCTCATTACTGTTTCAGATCAAGATAAGCAAGCGGCTCTGCAGGTTGCGAAGCGATTCGAAAGATTAGGATTCAAAATAAAAGCCACCCGTGGAACATATCAGTTTTTTACCAACAATGGTGTTCAAGCCAAACCCATCGATAAAATTCATGAGGGTCGCCCTAATATAGTAGATGCGATCAAGAATAAGGAAATAAAGCTGGTGATCAATACCCCAAGTGGGAAATTGGGTAAGCATGACGATTCCTACATTCGGAAGGCAGCTATCAAGTATAAAGTGCCATACATTACGACATTAGCTGCGGCTGTTGCTGCTGCACGTGGAGTTGAAGCCTTTCAGAAGCAACAAAGTGATATCAAGTCTCTTCAGAGCTACCATACAGACATCAGATAGAAGGATTAACGTGAACTCATATTACCTGTTTTTAAATATGTTGTGTCATTCTTGATCTTCTTTGATAGAAAATCTGCCCTTCTTAAAGGTTCAGGTATCCTATATTTGCTGATACATCCAAGCACAATCTCGATAGAAGATTTTAAATCAATCATGTGTCCTGGTGAGACAAAAAGAGGTCTGATGCTGTCTCTTGTCCTCAAAACCGCACCAACGACTTTATTTTTATATTCCAGAGAAGACCGACCTCCCTTTTTTAAACCGGGCTCCTTATATTCTCCGATCAGTCTTGACTTTGCACATCCAATAGTCGGCATATCAATAAGTACGCCGATATGGGATGCTATACCAAGACCCAATGGATGAGCAATTCCCTGACCGTCAAAAAGGATTACATCAGGTTTAATTTTTAATCTGTTCAGGGCTTCAATGATTGCCGGACCTTCTCTGAATGACAAAAAGCCGGGTATGTATGGAAAAGACACCCTAGTAACTGCAGACGCCTCTTCTAATAAAATTATCTCAGGATACTTATAAAGGCAGGCGACTCCGATAACCTTATCTTGAAAAAATGCTGCATCAACAGCGGCAATGAATTTTGGCTTTTTTCTAAGGGGAAAAATTCTTACCTTATCTCTCAGGGCTATCTGAATTGCCCTTGCGTCTTTGATATTTTTTGGCCATTCTATAAACATGATATTTTTACCTAAATTGAGCGATTTTAAAACCACAGAGAACACAGAGAGAGACTTGAAATTTTTTAAAACCCACATAATTCCTTGTGTTTCTCTGTGTTCTCAT
>JAGUWT010000269.1 GCA_020062205.1 Thermodesulfovibrionales bacterium | reverse complement strand
TTCAAGGACATAATTATTTTCTGATAGCAATTCCTGGAAATATTGGTATCTTTTCTGGAAAAGTTCTCTACTCCTTTCTCTTTTTTCCCTATGTACTGGCTTTCTTAAAATTCCTGAAATATGCTGCCAGATCTTCATCTTTTGAACTTTTAAACCTTTAAACCTTATATCTTCCCTGTAATATGCTCTTTGACGAAATCTTCTATATACATATCGGTAGTGGCATCGTTGTACAGGGCCATATCCAGTTGTTTGGTATAGGCAGTGAGCTTGCCTAATACCTTTAATCTTTTTTCGATTGCGGGTTTCTCATATTTTGTTATATTAGCATCTATAATGTCTTTAGCAACTTTTACTTTAAAGTCCAGCCTTCTGAGTATTTCCTTTATTAATCTGACCCTTCTCAATCTCCTATCCATGCCTGCACCTCCACCTTTAAAGAAAAACTTTATGTAGTTATCGTTTATGCTTTCCCCTGCATATGCCTCCACTGTAGATAGATGATACCCAAGTCTTATTGAAAAGTTCATATATTCTCTACTGATAAAGGAAAAACTCCTACTTCCAATACTGTAAAGTTCTTCCTCAGGGATGGTTGCGGTACGGGCTACCATGCCCATGAAACCTTTGAGATCAAAAGGCCTCGACTCTGACCATTTCATAGAGGTGAGACCTTTGTAGAAGGCATTGAAAGGTGCGGAGCGAATATGTTTAGGGGTAAGTTTTTTAGGTGCCCCCTTAATGCCCCCGTCTAAATCTACGATGTGTACATCGAGGAATATAGAGGCTATAAGTCTTTGGGCATCACTAACCTCCTCAGACGTAATCTTGAACATTTCACGCATTGCCATTTCATGACAGAAGCGTGTTATATCATGTAAAGTCACGCAGAATTCAGGTTTGAACCTCTCATCTTCCGTGTCTATTAGATTCAGGGGAACGACCCATTCCAGGACTCCCACAAGTGTTTTAAAGAGTTGTGTGCCTTTAAGGAGTCCTTCCCTTCTCTCTACAAATTCTTCCAGCTCCTTCACGTGTCCCTCATAGACATTGCAATTTATTGTATCTACTGTTAACTCTTGGCCATCTTTGAAAATCTCCGTTGCTACCTCTGTGCCAAGAATAGTGGGAACCTGAAATTCCCTGGCCAATGATGCCATATGACCCGTGGCACCCCCGACGTCTGTGATAATTGCACTTGTCTTGTTCATGACAGTAACAAACTTTGTAGATGTATGTTTTGCCACAAGAACAGCACCCTCAGGGAAGTCTTTTAGATCTTCCTCAGTTCTTAAAATATAAGCTTTCCCAAAGCCTATTCCTTTACATGCGATAACACCTCTGTTTATCAGGATATTGTAACCTTCTATTCGTCCTGGAACTTTCAACCCTTCGGGCTGAGCCTCAGGGCGTAGCTTTAAACTTTCAACTTTTGACATCTGTAAAGGCCTGGTCTGCAATATATAAAGCCTGTCATCTCTATCTATTGCCCACTCAATATCTTGAGGGGACTTATAATGGTTCTCGATAGCAATGGCATATTCAGCGAGTGTTTTGATCTGTTCATCACTCAGGGAGGACCTCCCTATCATTTCATTAGGTAAAGGGACTTCCTCAAGCTCCCCATCCGGTCTGCATACAAGCATACTTTTTTGTTTTGGTATACTCTTTTCGATTATCTCTAATCCCCCCTCACCCCCCTTTGCTAAAGGGGGGATGGGGGGATTTTGTCTTGATAGTATGTAGGTTTCTGGGGTTACTGCCCCACCAACCAGATACTCTCCCAGCCCACGGATAACGCTTATAATAATAGTATCAGCCTTTGGTCTGTTTGGGTCTCTCGAGTACATTACCCCTGCTGCCCTGGCATCGACCATTGCGAGAGTGCTCACGGACATTACCATATCAGATTCATGTAGCCCTTTCGTCTTGTAATAGAATATAGCCCTTGCTGTAAAAAGGCTTGCTATGACCTCTTTGTATTTCTTGAGGATTAGATCGGGAGGAACATTAAGAAAGGTGGAGTATTGTCCTGCAAAACTGGACTCCCCATCCTCCAGTACGGCGCTGCTTCTTACAGAGACCATAACCTTCCGGCCATATCTATCGCAGAGCCGTGAATAGGCTTCCAGTATCTCCCCTTCAATGTCCCGAGGAATCTCAGCCCTTATAATCTTATCCTGAATCTCACGACTTTTACTGTTCAATACATCGAGGTTATCCACCTGTAATTCTAATAATATTTTATTTATCTTTTCAAAGAGTCCATCATGCTCCATGAATCTCTTAAAGGCGAAAGCACTTATAGCAAAGCCATCAGGTGTAGGCAAACTGAGACGGTTTCTCACCTCCCCCAGGTTGGCGTTTTTGCCTCCTAAACTGTCTGTCATCTCTCTGGTGATTTCGCCAAATGGCGTGGTATAGCTACTTACAGGGATTTCCCTTCTTATGGTTAGAAGCTTCTTTATCTCAGAGTTAATCTTATTGAATCTATCATATAAACTGTGGTATTTATCCTTTGAGATAAGATTTAATTCATCTATTATTTTTTTTACTCCATCGGCGATTACCATGACATTATGCTCTATATAATGCCTGTCGATGAAGATTTCGCCTGATAGCTTTTCCTCCATATCTGCCATCAATTCAAGAACCGAATTATTTTTTGATAGCAGTTCTTGGAAAGAATGGAATTTTTTAAGTAAAAGGTCCCTGCTACTTTCTCTTTCTTCCCTATGTACCGGCTTTCTTAAAATTCCTGAAATCTGCTGCCAAATTTTCATTTGGAAATACTCCTAACCGTTTGAAAATATGTCAGGCATCCTGCCTGACATTTGCATTTATTCGAGGCAAGATGCCTCGGCTATTTTCAATGAACTACCCCGCAGCAAGTTGCGAGGTATCGATTACTAAATGTATACAAATGTCATTCCGCACTTGATGCGGAATCCAGATTGTGTTGTAGTACTTCTGGATTCCCCGACCAAGTCGGGGAATGACAGAATATATGATCTATTTTTTACCCCGAAGCTGAGCTTCGAGGAATTCTTTGATTAAAATTCCTGAAGGTTTCTCCATTTTTGAGGTTAAATTGAAATCAAGTGTCATTCCCGCTTGCCCGCCAGACTTACGGCGGGCTTGTCGGGAATCTTTCTTCTATTGTTATGCTTTAAAGAAGGATTTCGGACAAGCCGAAATGACAGAACCCAGAGGGCTTCAGGTGGATAAACTCTTAAACCATTAAACCATTAAACCATTTAACTATTCAACCTTTATACCTTCCCTGTAATATGTTCTTTTACGAAATCCTCTATAAACATCTCTGTTACAGCATCATTAAACATGACCATATCCAGTTGTTTGGTATAGGCTGTTAGTTTGCCTAATACAACCAAATTTTCTTCAATGGTTGATTTTTTATATTTAAAAAAGATGGCATCTATCACATCCTCTTTAACACTTACCCTGAATCCCATTTTCTTCAGTATCTCTGTTATAAGCCTGACCCTTCTTAATTTCCTGTCATGAGAGGCTCCCCCCCCCTTAAAGAAGAACTTTATGTAATTATCATTCAGGTTATCCCCTGCATATGCCTCAATCAGTGAAAAATGATAACCGAGCCTTATGCTGAAATTCATATAATTTCCGGATACTATAGAAAAACTCTTTTCACCCATCTCGTAAAGCTGATCTTCCGGTATAGAAGCTGTTTCTGCTACCATACCCAAAAAGCCCTTAACATCAGTAGGTCTTGGCTCAGGCCATTTCATATCTCTCATACCTCTCAGTAATGCAGAAAAAGGTATCGAAAGTATATCATCAGGGGTTGCTCTCTTTACTTTCTCCTTGATACCTCCATTAATGTCTAACATATGGACATCGGTAGGAATTCCTGCTAACAGGGTTATTGTCTTTGTTCCCTTAATGTCATGCCCTTTACCTATATCAAACATCTCCTGCATTGCTATTTCATGTGCAAAGCGGGTTATGTCATGAAAGGTCTTACAATATCCAGCCTTAAAGTTCTCATCTCGAGGGTCTACTAAATTCAGTCGTACAATCTGCTTTAATACCTTTTCGAGTGTTTTAAACAAGTGTGTATCTTTAAAAGGCTCTCTCTTTTTAAGGGCATACTCAAGGAGTTCATTGACCTTACCCTCATATATGTTGCAGTTAATAGCGTCCACTGTTATCTCCTGTCCATCCCTGATGATACTTGTTGAGATTTCGGTATCAAGGATTGTCGGAACCTGATATTCCCTTGAAAGAGATGCCATGTGGCCGATGGCGCTTCCAACATCTGTGATAATAGCAGATGCCTTGTTCATAACAACTACAAATTTTGGAGAGGTATGCCTTGCAATAAGAACAGCTCCTTCGGGGAAATCTTTCAAGTTTTCTTCATCTTTAAGTATAAACGCCTTGCCAGAACCAATCCCTTTACAGGCAATGACCCCTTTATCAATCAGGATATTGTAGCCGTTAATACGGGTAGGGACAGGTTTGGCTGTCTCTTTTGTTAGAATTCTTAATGGCCTGCTCTGCAAGATATACACCAGATTGTCACTGCCAATCGCCCATTCTATGTCCTGAGGACAACCATAATGCCTCTCTAAATCAAGTGCGTATCCTGCGAGTATTTTTATCATTTCATCAGTAAGGCATTGTTTACCTTTCATTTCCTCCGGAACCGTAACCTCTTCAAGCCCTTCGTCTTGGCCGCATATAAGCATCTTTTCCTGATTCGATATTCTTTTATCGATGATAGTGCCATGAGGGTGTCTTGACACCATATATGAATCAGGTGTTACAGTCCCATCTACTACCCATTTCCCGAGACCATGTATAGCATTTATTATAATGTAATCAGCCTCCGGGTCATTCGGGTCCCTCGTATAGATGACTCCACCTGCCTTTGCATCTACCATACTTAAAACACCGACAGCCATGACCATCTCTCCCTCTGAAAAGCCCTTTGTCTTGTAGTAAAATATCGCTCGCGGGGTAAATAAACTTGCCACAACCTCTTTGTATTTCTGAAGGATCAGATCTCCCGGGATATTGAGAAATGTGGCATATTGCCCGGCAAAGCTAAACTTACCGTCTTCACGAATAGCGCTGCTTCTCACGGAAACCGTTGTCTCTTTATCAATCTTTTTACATAAATCTGAGTAAGCATTTTTGATAGCCTTTTCTAAATCATAAGGAATATCTGATCCTGTTATCATATCCTGTATCTCTTTGCTGACTTTATTAACCTCTTCCATATTTTCTACGCTCAGCGATGACAGTGATAACAGTGTTTTATTTATCTTTTCAGTAAACAGGTTAAGTTCAATAAATTGCGTGAATGCATATGCACTAATTGTAAAACCTTCAGGTGTTGGAAGATTAAGGTGGTTTTTTACCTCTCCTAAATGTGCAATTTTACCGCCGGCGATATCTACCATCTCACCCGTTAGATTTTCGAGAGGGATAGTAAGGTCACTGACCGGAATCTCCAATTTGTATGTCAAGATTTTTTCGACCTCTTCGTTAATATCCTTATTGATTTTGTAAAGCTGTATGTATTTATCTTTAGAGAGGGCATTGAGGTTTTCAATGGTGTTTAAAACTCCATTAGCAATCAGCCGGACGTTTGTATTTACATAATGCCTGTCAAACAGGTATTCGCCCGATAGTTTCTCCTCCATATCCGCCATAAGTCCAAGCACATAGTTGTTTTTATTGAGAAGCTCCTGAAATATAAGGTACTTTGCCTTTAAAGTCTCTTTAACGGCATCTGCTTGCTGTGTCATTTCAGACATAGATTTTCTAAATATTTTTGGTAATCGAACCATATAAAATTATACCCTTAAAAAAAACACTTGACAAGTATTTTTTTTTATGATAACATGACAATCAAAATAAAGATTGATATTATGTTATTACGTTACTATATTTTTTATTATAACTTTATTATTACCTAAATTGAGCGATTTTAAAACCACAGAGGACACAGAGAGAGACTTGAAATTTTTTAAAACCCACATAATTCCTTGTATTTCTCTGTGTTCTCATATATTGAATTTGTAAAATG
>JAGUWT010000076.1 GCA_020062205.1 Thermodesulfovibrionales bacterium | reverse complement strand
GCAATAGATGTGGGTCCAGACATTTGTGATGCTCTGAAAAGGGAGAAGGCCGAGGTTGTATTCCTCGCACTTCATGGAGGACATGGAGAAAATGGTGCTATCCAGGGCTTGCTCGAAGTCCTGGGAATCCCTTATACAGGCTCAGGAGTGCTTTCTTCTGCACTTGCAATGGATAAGGAAGTATCAAAGAAGATATTCAGCTATCACAACATCCCGGTACCACCATTTGTAGTAGTAAGCAGCAAGCAGTTGGCAGTAAGCAGTGTAGAAAAAGACTCGTCTCTCGTCTCTCGTCTCTCGTCTCTCATAGGCTTTGATTTGCCATGGGTTGTAAAACCTGCTGCTGAGGGTTCAAGTGTTGGAGTGAGTATCGTGAAAAATGAAGGACAGTTCAGATCTTCTTTTGAAAAAGCACTTTCATTCGGAGAGAGGGTCATCATAGAAAAGTTTATCGATGGTAAAGAGGTGCATATTGGGATACTGAACGACAGGGTTCTTGGCGGCGTTGAGGTGAGGCCATCTCTTGAATTTTACAATTATGAAGCGAAGTATACGGCAGGTCTTACAGATTATATCCTGCCGCCTGCAATAAATAGCAAGGTTTATGAGAAGGCAAAGGAGATAGGCCTCTCTGCACATATTGCCCTCGGTTGTAGAGGTGCTACGAGGGTTGATCTCAGGATTGATCTCGCAGGGAATCCCTATGTCCTTGAGGTCAATACTATTCCGGGCATGACAGAGACGAGCCTTTTACCAAAAATAGCAAAACATGCAGGGGTTGATTTCCCTGATTTGATAGAAGAAATACTGAGGGGGACTATACGTGAAGGATAAGAAAATAAAAATTAGCCACAGCATATTCTGGGAAATAACTGCTATTTTCTTGCTCATATCGTTCTTTGTGATCACCGTATATATATCATTAAAAGTAATGCAATCAACATTTCCTATGCAACACATTGTATTTGTCGGGAATAAACATCTCACAGACGATGAACTGAAGGCACTCGCAGGGATTCACGGGAACGAATGCCTGCTGACGATTTCAAGCAGGAAATTGAGTCAAAAATTACTGCAATCTCCATGGATCAGGAGAGTGAGTATAAGAAAAGAATTCCCTATAAACCTTTCAGTGATGATAGAGGAAGCGGTACCATTTGCACTTTTAGATAAGGATGGACATCTTTTTTTGGCGGAGGAAAACGGGCGACTCCTTGAAGAGTTGAGGGGTGATTCGGTTCCCTTTCTTCCAATCATTAAATGCGACCCGGTGAAAGATGCAGAAGGGTTTTCCGATGCCATACAGCTTGCAAAGATCATGAAAGGAAGGGGCTTAACATCAGAAAAGAATCACATTGAGATACTTGCATCGAAACCCGAGGACCTCACCGTTATTATTGACGGAACTGTTGTGAAGGTGGGGGCTGGAAGGTATGAAGAAAAACTCGGAAGGCTGATCGAATTAGAAGACGAGATACAGAGGAGAAAAATCTTAGTTGATTACATAGATTTGCGGTTTGAAAACAGGGTAGTCGTGAAACCTATCAGTGAGGTTATAAAGTGATGATTCGACAAGCTCATCAGGAAGATACTGTTATCGGTCTTGATGTCGGGACAACAAAGGTCTGCGCGGTTGTTGGAGAAATAGTGGAAAATGAATTAGAGATAATAGGGATAGGGACTTCTGCCTCTACCGGACTCAGAAAAGGTGTAGTCATGAACATCGAGTCTACGGTTGAATCAATAAAGAAAGCTGTGAAGGCAACAGAGTCTTTCACAGGTGTTGAAATCAGTGCTGTATATCTTGGGATTACGGGAAGTCATGTGAAGGGTTTTGATAGCCATGGCGCGGTAGGGATTAGAGGCAGAGAAGTAACGTACCTTGACATAGACAATGTTATAGACTCAGCAAAGGCTGTCTATATCCCCCTTAACAGAGAAGTGCTTCATGTCATTCCTGCAGGGTATACGCTCGATGGGAGGAATAGTATCATGGATCCTGTAGGAATGACAGGTGAGAAACTCGAAGCAAAAGTTCATATCCTTACAGGATCGGTTATTGCAATACAGGACCTCCTTACATGCTGTGAGCAGGCAGGTCTTGAAGTTATTGACATTGTCTTCGAGCCCATTGCTTCAGCAAAAGCAGTTCTTACAGATAAAGAAAAGGAACAGGGCGTTGTCATGATAGATATTGGTGGTGGAACAACAGACGTGATTCTCTATAAAAATGGATGTTTGAGACATGAGGTTGTTCTTGCTGTTGGAGGAAATCATTTTACCAATGATATTGCTGTTGGTCTGAGAATTTCTGTTGCTGAAGCCGAAAGAATCAAAAAGGCCTATGGCTCTGCTACAGAATGTATAGAAAACGGAGAAGACCGAATACACATTATTCAGCAAGAACATACAATCAAGGTACACCACGAATGTTTAGCAGAGATTATACAGCCAAGGGCAGAAGAACTCTTCCATTTCATAAAGGATAAACTTGTATCCTCTGCTGGATGCAATAGTGGGTTAACTGGTGTTGTTCTTACCGGTGGCGGGTCCTTACTGAATGGTCTCGACAGCGTTGCAGAAGAAGTATTAGGACTGCCGGTAAGAATAGGGTTTCCAAACAAAATAAAGAAATGCAAGGGCAACATAAACAATCCAATGTATGCAACAGGTGTAGGGCTTACTCTTTATGGGTTTGCAGCAGAGGCAAACAGGGTGATGTACCCTGATGCCGTTGGGGGAACTTTTACAGGAGTATTCGGGAAGATG
>JAGUWT010000244.1 GCA_020062205.1 Thermodesulfovibrionales bacterium | reverse complement strand
TAAATATATATGCACGCTTGCAAGCCTGACCCCTTTTAACTTTCTTCTCAGTCCCCGCAGCATTTTTTATATTTCTTTCCGCTGCCGCAGGGACATGGGGCGTTTCTTCCTATTTTATTTGGTTTATTGCTTTCTTCTGTTTGGTTAGATTGCCTTGAAGTAGTAATATGCCATTCCCAGTCTTTAAAAAATATCTTAGCAGGTTCGTCGCCTTTCCAGTGTTCTCTAATAATACCTTTTCTATTTAATATCTTTTCAGTCGCTTTCAATACCGTGCCAACGGCAGAGGAATCCATACACCCGATACCATTGGGACAAGTATTCCCGTGACATGGCACCTCACATGAAAGAGGAGCTTGTATAGTTATATAAATGTCACTGTTAGGCGCAGTAACCGTTGCAGGTGTAGGACCAAACAGGGCGATTATCGGAGCGTTTGCAGCCGAGGCGGTATGCATGGGACCGGAATCGAGTCCTACAAAAAGATCTGCACGTTCAAAAAGAGCGGCGAGTTCTTTTATACCAAGTTTTCCGTTAAGATTTATAATATAGGGTGATTCTATCTCTTCTCCCTTACCCCCGACAAGAATAACCTTGCTGTTATAACAGCCATAAATTGCTTCAGCAAATTCAAGCCATTTGTATCTGGGCCAATCTTTCAAATCCCAACCGCCTTTGGTATGAATACAGATTGTTTTATGTTGCTTAAGAATCGCATTAATGGTATTACGATGGTCATCTGTAATAGGAATAAAGTATCTTGTATCCTTGAGAGGATATACACCAGCAATCTCCGCATAGAAATCCCTGAGATGAAGACCAGTTCTTTTATACCACGCAGGGAAGTCCAGGCAGTTTAGTTGAATCACATTAGCCCACTCCTTTTTCTTTAAATATTCAGATGTAACCTCCTCGTAGAAAAGGCTAGATGGCTTAGATTTATCCCATCCTTCCACTGCGATCAGTTCATCTATATAAGGGCTTCCTTCAAAAATGTCTTTCCATCCGGCGTAGGTCACCAATGTAATCTTATGAGATGGATACTTTTCCCTGAGGGCATTTATAGTGGGTGTAACCATAACGGCATCGCCCATCGACTGGAGCTTAATAACGAGCAATTCTTTTTTATTATTTATGAATGCATTATCGTTATGAACAAACCATTTTCTATCAAAGACTATCTCATCAAATGACCTCGGGTACTCATTATCTTTAAATCCCAAATATGCTAAGCCTCCGTGATGAAACACAAAAACATTCTTATCCACAAAGCATTTATATCCCCTTTCGCTGATTTTTAAAAATAAATCTTTATCAGCGCCGTAGAAGCGATAGCTCTCATCGAGTCCTCCCACTTCATGAAAGACATGTTTATCTACAAGGAGACAGCACAGGGACAACTCATCGCAGGTCTTAATATAGTTAAGGTCCTCCATCAAGCTATCATTTTTAAATATATATCCATTATTGATTTTCTGATATAAAGAGACCTCATGAATCGGAGGGTGCATTTGAGGACTTACTGCTTTTATCCGACCTTCACTTTCCAGAGTTTCAACTAAACTCCTAAGAAAGTTTGCCTTTGGCACAGTATCACAGTCTAAAAATAATAGATACTCACCTTTGGCATGTTTTGCGGCGTAATTAAGAGCCTTCGGGCGATTAAATTTGAAAGGATAAGGTATTACTTTATATCCCCTGGCTTGGCACTCTCTTATTACACCTCTTGCATTTTCCCCAGACATTACATTGTCAATTATTATGACCTCATAATTCTGATAACCTGCATTCTCCTCTATCGCATTGAGGCAGTTTAAAACTATGGAATGATACTCATGAACAGGTATTAGTGAGACCGGTATAATAATGCTGACTTTCTTCTGTTTGCTGCTTGAAGGAGTTTTTCTCAATGGCTTGCTACGATCCCTCGTCATTGTCTGGGTATAGTTTATCTGGTTTAGCAAGGCAAAAGCTTCTTGATGATGAGGACTTACTTCTAATATTTTCTGATATACGAGTTCGGCCTCTTTAAATCGTCCTAATCTATGATAATTTATCCCAAGCTCAAGCAATTGTGTCGACTGCAGTGTTTTGGGCGAAAGCATATTGAGAAAATCTATTAAAAAACTGGGATGTATATACCGCCACATATTAAATAGCCCGTGGAAACCAAATGGATGATTATCACCAGGGTCAGAATGCTCATAAGAGAATCTATCTGCTAAAAATTCTGGGGCAAATTTGATGCCGTACTTCTGCTCAAGAAAGGGTCGATACAACCTGCAAATAACTACATCTTCATGCGAAGCATGAAGGGCATCATCACTATCAGCAGGTCTTATAGAACCAATTTTAATATCTTCATCGGTTAATGCCTGCAGGAGGCGTTTGGAGCGCAGTGAAAACCCCCCGTTACCCACTGTAAAATTCTTTTCAATTAACCACTTTGCGCCTATATAGTCGTATTTTTGGAACTCCGGCGTCCATGCAGCGGGATTAATAATAAACCCATCGTACTGGATCATCAAAACAAAATCCGTATTAATATATTTATGCAGTTCCTTAAGCACAAAAAGGGAATACTGCTCCTTTGTGCTGATGGCCGGTATTTCTATGACATCAATCCCTTCCAAATCAAACTCCCTGTCCGTGAGAAATATCGCCTTTTCAAAGCCGCATGCCCGCAAACAATGTTCAATCGCCCTGATTGATAGCTCATGATTAATACAATCAATGCAGCAGAGGGTGGTATTAGGTATCTCAATCATTTTATTTATTTAACTTTGTAATCTTTCTTACGACAAAAATACGGATATTTAATTTAGCAATTTCTTTTAGTTGGGAGTTTCTTTTCAACAGTATCAAGCACCTGTTCAACCGTAGGAACACATCTGAATTCACCATACATAGTGCATTCGAAACTGCTACAGCAGTAAAGCTTACAATTTCCTTTGACATAAGTTATT
>JAGUWT010000278.1 GCA_020062205.1 Thermodesulfovibrionales bacterium | reverse complement strand
CCTTGCATATATGCCTCTCCCTTCAAGGGAAAAGGAGACAATTTTTATTATATCACCATTGATGGTCATTGCACCCCGTACACTGTGAAAGACATTCAGGGGGACAGTAATCCCCGAAAACGATTTTTCATAAAATCGTGCATCTGTTATAGAAAATTTCAAGTCGCCAGATTTGTCTTTGAAAAGGAATTCACCTGACAGAATCCCTTTGCCACTGAAACCCGCTCCTGAAAGGAATGGTATTGCATCTACATGTGCGTTATTACAATAAACAGCAACCTGATGTTTTCCTTTCAGCAGATTGACTTTCCCGCTCATCTTGCCACCACTGATATCTCCATTAAAAGACAGGGTGAGCCGCATCAAAAGAATGGTAAGAGGATTGATTCTTCCAGCCACATTATCTATGGAAATGAGTGTAGCCTGAGACTTTTTGAGTGTAATATTCTGAGATGTAAAATTGTAGAAGAGCCCTTTGTGAAAGCCTGTGGTCTCTATATGGAGATTGTTATCCCTGAGAGAGTTTTCGATCAGGGTTTGCATGAAATCTTCAGGAACTACAATAATCCAGAGACCATACAGAATAATTGCTGCAATAATGCCAGCAAAAAAAAGTCGTTTCATTTTATTTTACCCGAGAAATTATTTAACCAGCCACGGAGTTCACAGAGAATTTTTTAAAAAATAAATCTCTTTGCCACAAACAATTCTCTGTGCCCTCTGTGTTCTCTGTGGTTAATTGCATTATTTAGCTTTGACCAAGGCAATTGTCATTGTTATATTGAGCAGGGCAGGGTTTTCAAAAGATGTTTTCATATTCGTCTTTTTTATGGAGAGAATCATAGGTGCATTCTCTATCTTATAGAAGATATTGACCATCTCATTCATATCTACTTTTTCTACCTGGACCTCAGCCTCTTCTTCAATGGCTTCTTTTACATCTTTTGTGCCAGTGGGTTTTACAGATTTAACCTTGCTCTTTAATCCTAAAGGCAGGAAGACCTCATCAACTGCCTGGACAATACCTTCTACCTTTGTAAGGGACTTTTTCCCTTCAACAGCATTCATCTTATCTTTCAACAACAGAAATTCATCTTTCAGTACAAGTAGCTCCTTTTGCTGAGCCTTTATGTTGGCGAGGTCGGTTTTTAATGAAGAGGATGTATTGAATGCAACAATACAGATGATGACGGCGATTACAACACCCAGAATTACAAACAATAATCTCCGCTCAATCTTCAGCCTCAAATCTTTTTCTCCTTCGCTGTAATAGTAAATCCTGTACGGTCACGAGAAAATGGTTTTGCATCAGAGATATTGACATCAATTAAAAATTCTTCAAGACTTTTCTTGACCTGCTGGACATCGCTTAAAGATGGGGCCTCGCCCTTGAGAATTATTCGTTCTTTCTCTATTGTTAGATCAGTAAACATTATTCCCTGTCTGCTGCGTTGCGATAAATCAAGTAAAAACTGTAGTGGAGATATGCCGATAAATGTACTTTCTTTTGCTTTTAATTCCTTCATGTGAACCTTCATCTGATAGAGTTCATTCGTTATCTTCTTTTCATTCGGAAAGATACCCGCATAAGTCTTCCTGATTTCATTTTTCACAGATGAAATTTCTCTCTTCGTTGTGATTATCCTGAATGCCATATCAGACAAAAAAATGAGAACCAGAAGCACGAGAAGTATCGCAGTGAGTTTGAGCGACCTTTTTGTCTTTTCAGTATCAACAGTATAGGAAAATTCCCCTCTCCTGAGGTTGATAATAGGAATGGTCATCTCTTTCAAGGCTGTTGTAATTCGATCATCACCGTGTATTGATTGTGGATTCAGGATCAGGTTCG
Organism: Thermodesulfovibrionales bacterium; assembly: GCA_020062205.1. Lineage (GTDB taxonomy): Bacteria > Nitrospirota > Thermodesulfovibrionia > Thermodesulfovibrionales > SM23-35 > VGWY01. The sequence goes on along the minus strand of JAGUWT010000278.1, from coordinate 3,915 downwards.
CTATTTCCTCCCTAGATTTAGATGAAGTCATAAGATGCGCAAGCTCAAGAGATGTTACAGCCTTGGGGTCAACCTTGAAAGACTCCAGGTCTTCCAATATCTTTCTTAAGGTTTCTTTTACGATATATACAACTAAAATTGTGTGCTTTCCGTTACTGCTTCTCAGGGAACAGACGTCAAAGACAGTGCTTTCAGCGCCGCCGATGATAATACCCTCAAGCTCAAACGGAACTACTTCCCTTGCTTTTTCCATATCAGAGAAAGGAAGTTCGAGGACCCTGAAATTTAAAAGGCTGAGGGGCAGACTAAGGTATGATTCCTCTACATCTTCAAATGTCTTTTCGATACTAAAAGAACCTCCGTCTTTTACAGGTGCAGAGAATGTATCTTTTACATGAAAGGCATTGCCTTTTTTTTCTATTTCATAAATTGAGATTTCCTCGCCTTTGAGGTCAAAAAAAACTATCCTCTTCATCTTCCACCCTTCGTCTCTCGTCTTTCGTCCATCATCCCTTACTTATATCTCCTTCCAGTATTTTACAACTGTATTGCTGTCAATAACGCTTTCTATGACCCTCTTAATATTGCCCTCTATCGCAGTGGATACTATACGGAAGGCGGTTCCTTTGGCTGTTATATGTCCCATCAGAGATTGTACTATGTCTTCACCAAAACCGGTAACTTTACCAATATCTGACCCATTCGTCTTCTCAAAAGGCAAACTTTCTCTATATTTCACAATCCTTTCTGCCATCTCTTTGTCGATCTCTTTACCTATTGCTTTCTCTACATAAAAAGAAAGGGACATAAGTACAGGTATTTCTGCCCCATTAATATTTATCTCACTTCTTCCATCTTCATATATCTTACTATATATTGTGACATAGGGTAATAGCTTCTCATAACTTTCTCTATCTATTCCAGGGATTAAGAGTATTTCGTCAACACTATCAAGAAGTGCATTCTTTGCTGTATTTTCAGAATCTGAAAGCCTTGGTTCTCTATCAAGGTCAATCCAATCAACGATTCTGTCAGCAATATGTGGGTTCAGGTCTAATGCCTTGAGAAGTCTTACAAAAGATTTACATGTATCATCATTCACCACGCCTCTCTTATTAACTAATGAATTTACGTTGAACTTAGAATTCTCATCCTCAATCCTCAGTATCACAGTTCCGTGAAAATCCTCAACGGGATTTTCATACGAGAGTACCAAAAAGCCTGGATATGTGTAATCCATGATACGGGTATTTTCAGCAAGGGTCTTTGAAGCTATCTTCACCACTGATTTTGAAACAAGAGAAAGTTTCTGTAATATTTGCCAGTTATAAAGGGCATTTGTACTTGTGTAAACACCATATGCAAACTCCACAACCATTGCTGTTACGATAGCAAGCACCATAAGGGTCAGGACAAGGGCAACACCATGGGAATTGCAGATTTCAGATTTCAGACTTCGTCGTGAGCGCTCAGTCGAACGATTGCAGATTTTAAATCTTGAATATTGAACCTTAAATTTTAAGTTCATATCGTTTTCCGAATCTTTGGCTTTACCGTTTCAGAAATGGAGACCCTTTTCCCTTTCAATAATACTGTAATGGTAATTTTGATCTCTTCTGGAGGTCTTTTTATTTCTGATGCATCCCATGTTTTGACCCATTTGTTGCCATCCAGTACCTCGACCATAAATGCCTCAGCATCCTCTACAACCTCTACTCCTTTTCCCTCAGCAGTTGGTGCATAAGCAGAACTCATGGTTTTGAAGAGTATGAGTTTCCCGTCTTTTTCTTCCACGTAGTAAGAAATCAATGAAAGGCCTGGCATCAAGGGTGAAAAGGCGGTGAAGAACAATCTTGATGCCTGCTTGCCATATATATCTTTGTCTTCTAACTTAAAGACAGAGTTTTTATTTTCTGGCAAAATGGAATCTATTTCCCTCCGCATCACATCTATTGTCATTCTGGATTCCTGGAGTTTCAGGAGGGATTCATCAATACCGCTCATGGCCCTCTGAGAAAGGGAAAATGTGGTGTAAAGGGCGACAAGGATTATGGAAAGTATTGTAAAAGCGAGCAGCACCTCGAGGAGGGTGAACCCACCCGCTTTAGGCGGGCGGGAATTGCAGATTACAGATTGCAGACTTCGTCGTGAGCGCTCAGTCGAACGATTGCAGATTTTGAAAATTTTCATTTTACATTTTGGATTAATTCGTTGAATCTAACCTCTTCTTTGCCATTGCTGACCGTAACTGAGATTTCTGACATGCCTGTATAAGGGGTATCCTTGACATACGTCACATAATGATAATCGGAATAAGGTTCAGGAAATGTGCCTTTTGTCTCTGCTGGATTCTTTTCAATTTCTGCCATCTTCTCTTTTGCAAGCATGGATGTGATTGTGATAGCCTCATGCTTTTCAGCTATACCGAGATGATAATTTAATGTGTAGATAAGAGTTACAAGAAGTCCGCCTATAACTGCAAGAGCAATCATAATCTCAAGGAGGGTAAACCCGCCTGCTTTAGGCAGGCGGGAATTGCAAATTGCAAATTGCAAATTGCAAATTTTAAAATTTTTTAATTTACATTTTTCATTTTTCATTTTGCACTTTGCATTATTTTTGCCCTTCCACTGATTGGGTTAAATGTAACTGCCATTTCCTCATCTTTATCCCTCAAGTGAACTGTTATGTTTTCCTGGATACCTAAAGAGCTGAACAATATCATAATTTGTCCTTCTTTCACTTCTCCTTTGGACTGGAGATCTACAGATGAAAGTGTTTTGAATCCCTCTTTTCTCTCGCCATTAGAATCTTTCCACGAGAGGGTAGCTCTATCGAGATCAAATTTCAAAAAGTAGGTCTCCTTTGTAGCGATTGCAGTATCATTCAAGTACCTTAATACAGATGCGATTCTCCTCGCATCAGTCTTCAGATTTTTCTCTCCAAATCCGTAAAAGGAGGGGAATACAATGGCCAACAATAAGGATATGATAAATATGACAGTGATAAGCTCAAGAAGGGTAAACCCACCCGCCTTAGACAGGCGGGAATTGCAAATTGCAAATTTCAAATTACAAATTTTAAAATTTTCTATTTTGCATTTACCCGAAAAATGCATTTAAGAAAAACCACAGAGAGCACAGAGATAATTTTGGACTTTAAAAACACAACGTTTTTAAATATTTCTCCGTGTCCTCTCAATATCGTTGTAAAGATAGTTAACCTCACTTTTGTGTATAGAAGAGTGCACAGAAAAAAACTGTCTTTTTTCTCTTATTATCAATATATTCCTCTGTGTCCTCTGTGGTTAATTGCATTATTTTGCATTTATAAATCCCAGTTTTTAATGTCTGCATCCTTGCCTTCGCCGCCTTCTTTGCCATCAGCACCAAAGCTCAGGATATCGAAATCTCCTTGAATACCAGGAGAAACATAGATATATGGATTACCCCATGGATCAAGCGGTATTTTCTTTTGTTCCAGATAGCCACCTTCTCTGTAATTGTTCGGAATCCTTCCAATAGTCGGTTTTTCAATAAGTGCTTCAAGTCCCTGGTCAGTAGAGGGATAAAAGCCATTGTCAAGTTTAAATAATTTCAGTGCAGTCTCAAAATTTCTTATCTGAACCTTTGCCTCTGTAATCCTTGCATCATCTGTTCTGCCGATTATCCTTGGTGCGATGATGGCTGCAAGAAGGCTGAGGATAAAGACAACGACAATGATCTCAAGGAGAGTGAAACCGCCCCTGGGAGAATTGCAGATTGCAGATTGCAGACTTCGTCGTGAGCGCTCAGTCGAACGATTGCTGATTCTAAAACATTTCACCTGAAAATACTCCTCACACGTCATTCCGTGCTTGACACGGAATCCAGTTCCTCCTGGATTCCTGCTTTCGCAGGAATGACATTTTCATTG
>JAGUWT010000002.1 GCA_020062205.1 Thermodesulfovibrionales bacterium | reverse complement strand
GATGTTGCGGTTCCGCGTTACAGCCAAAACATGAATAACGTGTTCGCACTGCATGGCGTTTCGGAAGTCGTGGCGGTGAAGGGTGAGCATTTCACCGGGGTGGCTGATGGGTATGCGTTAGCGCGGTTGTTGGCGTGGTGAGGTTGAATTAGTGGTCTTCACTTTTTGGGTCAATGAGTTTGAGTTGTGGATAGTAAGTATTATATTTAGCGGAGTCTCTGGTTATTAACTCAAACTGAGAGACAGTTGCGTGTGCGCCAATGAAAAAATCAGGCAGGGGTGATTTTTTTGTGCCTTTATTTCTTCTGTATTGAAGGAATACTTTTCCCGTCAAAAACAATGCTTCTCTCGGAATTTCCAATACTTTGATACCAAGCTCAGATATAGCTGCCTCTACCTCTTCGATTTTATCGAATCCAATCGAGACCTCTGTGTAAACAATTGAGTTGATATATAACGTATTTGTCTTGCTGTATTTCTCAAGAACACTCTCCGACCAATCCGCCCAATTAGGATCATCGGTGAACAAATCAAGCAATACGCATGAATCTACAAAAACACCGTTCATTATGACTCTCTGGTAAGACCCATGATCTGATCTGTTGACATTTTAGCCGTTGCTATGCCCCTAAATTTGTGAAATTTTCTTGTGATTGTCGGTTCATCAACCCTGACGATATAGAATCGTCCATTTTCTTCCCTAAAGTCGATTTCAGTTTCAGGGGAAATGCCTAGTATCTCCCTAATATTCCTAGGAATAGTGACTTGTCCTTTGGTGGTTACTCTCATGGTACATGCCCTCTATACGTAAGTAAGACCTTTATGGTATTACTTGTAGTGGCAGCAGGCAACTATGTATCTGGTGTTGTTCGCGATTTTTTCCGCGCATGAGTGCAGTACACGAATCCATTCCCTGCCTTGCCCGTCATATTGACATTGACTTTATAAAACGACGATAAACAGCACCAGCTTTAATGTCCGAATAAAGATGATTTCGTTATGCGCTAACGTGGGAAAAACATTGCAAAATTCAAACGCCGGATAGAATAGATTGGACGAAGACGCGGGCTGTCACCGCGTCCGTCGTCGATATTCTCATTATGCTAAAATGCAATCTTTAACTAATTTATATAGTTGTTCTTTGGAGCAAAAGCCGAACTTGCCATCATCTGATGCCAAATATTTTATCCATGCTTTTTCATTTTTTTTGCGACTAATATTCAATAGGGCTGTCGTATTTTTATCAATAATAATATTTGAATTAATATTGTCTTTCCTATAAAGCGATAACAGTAGCGTTTTACCTTCCCACTTTAATGTGATCGGAGTGTCAAGTAATCTACTTGGAAAGCTATCTATTTGATATATTTTATTAATTTCGGGATCGGTCTTTAAATTAATCATTGTGTGAGTGTAATACTTTTGAAGTTGCGCCTTTAGTAACTGAAAGGTATTTGTCTTTTTTGAATATTTTTTATCTTCAATCCAGTAGTTCCAGCTTTCATTGTTGTCAGGTAATTCAAATATATTTTCTTCTTTAGCTATTTTAGCCACTGCATCTTGATCGGGAGTGTTTTTTGTTTCATACCAAAAAACAAAGGATATATTTTCTGGAATTTTTTTAGAAACTATCAAGTCATATAGGCTTTGTTTTTTACTTCGCTTATTAGATAAATTCCAATTTGATTTTAGCTTTTCCCATGTTGACTTGTCAAAATTTAATATGTCTACAGTTTGATTGTCATTCCATATAGCTGTAAACCATTGTTTTATTTCTTGTATTGAATAATCATCTTCGAGTTTAACTGCGGCTTCAATTGTTCCAGTCTTTAATCCACTATTTGTTGCATTTGCTGAGGTTACAAATGCTATATTATCAAAAACATAAATTTTAGCATGAATGTCATGTCTGGATTTTATCTTAATGTTTTTATTTTTAAGTAGTTGTAGTAGAGTATATGGGTTGCAGGAAGCTGATTCTGCGTTGCAAATTATTTGTAAGTTTTCAATGTTTGACAAATTAATTAAATCAGGTAAATCTGAAATATATGGAGAGACAATGATAGATGAATTTATAGGATATTTTGTCAAGATTGAAATCTCATTACCAATCTTATTCTTTTTTTCTAGTGTGTCACATATTATGGTCATGGTTTTCCTTTAGAGCATAACGCTCGCGTCAGGGGCAAAGAGTAGTAGAGGTAAATTGTGGTAAAGTTTGCGTAGCAAACCACAATACCGGAGCGTAGTTTTGTCCCTGACGCGAGCTTGTTAGGGCTTTTCTCACGAGACATCTAATGTTGGTATTTTGAATATTATTGCTTCTGCGTGCATACCATCGCTATTATCTTTTTTCTCTCCGGTTTTCTCCCAAGTGAAATAATCTATCTCTTGGCCATCATCCTCTGAAATTTTTGTAATTATACATCTTCGATCTCTTGGGTTTTCAACAAATGCAAGATGATCAGCTCGGACTATCTTTCTATCAATTCTTTGGCAAAGTTGTCCCATGTAAATTTTATTCTCAACATGATCACAAAGGGAAAATAACTCACCGCAAATAGAGCAATTACCGATTGTTTCTACAAATCCTGGGCTATTGTAACGGCTCCACCCTGGAAAAAGCGATTCTTCAGCCCCTTGCAATCTCTTCTCCAGATTTCGGATGCCCTCGTAATCCTTGATTTTCAGGGCGATTGAAATATATTCTTGAGCATCAACTAAATCTGACCAAGCATCATTGAATTTCTCTTCTTTCAGATCAATCCACATGAGCAGCGATGAACGACTGGCATTTACCATACATTGCATATGGAATAATTCATTTGCTAGAGCCTCAACGCCTTGATCTATAACCTGCTTCTTATACGACTTAATTACCTGTAGATAATGTTCACACTCAACAACTTTCTCACTCTGTATTCTTTTTGAACGGGTGAAAAAAATGAATTTCCCACATGAGTCTATGAAGTCAAAATAATCATTCCGTATCTCATCAAATGAAATGGTTTTATCAGTCATTTACTGAACTCTTGCTAGCTATTTTAAGTATAGATTTCTCTAGCTTATCCAAACCATCTAAACCACCCTCATAAGATATTTCAGTCAGTTTAGATGTTTTTGTCTCTTTATGTATAACCTTCAAGTGGACACTTGGTTCTTTTTGCCCTTTAAAAAAATCGGTTACATAATTTGCAATAATACCACACGTTATAGATACTAACTCTGGATTTTCACTCAACGCCATAGAAGTAAATAGTAATACTGGCCCAAACCATTCACCAGACCTTTGCTCTACAAGAAGCTCCGGTTCGGTCAAGTAAGCGATTTCAACTTTTTCTTTTGAATATTTATAGAACGACAATGTTGTAGAGTGATATTCCTCTTTCTCTTCAGAAAGGTAGTTATGAGGCAATATCACAACCCCTTTTGATTGCTCATCGAACTTATCCGACGTTAGCTCTTTTATTTCTAGCTTCATGACTTTCTCTCTATAATTCCTTTGCATTGTGCGCCCTAACAGTTGGATATACAGCGTCCAAAAATATCGGAATATACAGCCTTGCTGCTCTGGTATTCATAGGTCGCTGATCGGGATGTACAGCCTTTTGCTTTTGCCGATAACTCGTGGTCAACATGGGCTTTATCCGTCTGACGATTGATTGCTCACGATTATAGAGTCGATAAACGGTGTTTGTGTAGCGTTTTTTCAGGTTTTTGCGTTGCTGCGCTGTGCGCCAACTTTGGGTTTGCCTGCCATTACTCGACCGACGATGCGCTGAATTTAATTGAGCGGAACTTCCACGTCTGTTGCGCCGCTATCCAAGTAAGTGCTGGCAGTGAAGATCAAAGTCTTGGGTTTCGTTCCCTTCGGTACGCTGAAAACCAGTGCAAAGTCCACCAATGCGTCCGGCATCTACGACGATCAGCGCGTCATTGTCACCCTTCGATTTTCAAGTGTTTCTTACAGAAAAGCATATTATAATTAACCTTAATCATTTTTAGGTTAACCAAGGCGTTCAAGTATGTTGACATTATCCGCTCGCACGGTGATTACGCTGGAAGTTTTTGGTCATATGATTCGCGCTGCACGTTTGGAAAGAAAGATGCCGCAAGCCGAACTCGCAGAACGTTTGGGCGTTAGCCGCCAAACTATCAGTGCCCTCGAAAGAGGGGATGCGAAGGTGGCTGTTGGTGCGGTTTTTGAAGCAGCAACGATTGTTGGCATTCCTTTGCTGACTGATAATGCCCGTGACTTGCAACGCCTTTCTACCACCGTTGCGCATCTTGCCAGTTTGCTGCCCGAACGTGCCCGCACTGCTAAAGTGGAGTTGGATAATGACTTCTAAGCCGCAGTCAGCAGATAGTGCTTAAGGGCAGGCATGACCACCCATGAACGTCAGCGTCTGTGGCAACGGGCTGTTTTCAACCCGTTTTGTTTTGGGAAATAACTGATTAATCAGTCCTGTTACTGCAACACAGGCCGCGCATTCGTCGCTTGCAGCGGGCGGTTGTTCGGGTGGTGCATAATGTGGGCAAACTTTTCGATTTGCGCTTTAGAAGCTGTTACCGGATTTTTCATCACGATCCAGCGCACGCCTTCGGTACACGGTGGCGTAGTCAGCGAGCCGTTGAAGCGGTAGTAGTCGTGGTTTTCCGGCAATAAGGCAGTCACATCCACTTTGCTGTCCAGCGGGTCAACGGTGTTGGCGTTGGCGGGCATTTCTGCCCAGACTTTTTCCAATTCAGGGTTGGCTGCGCCTTCTTCAAACATTAACGCTACCACGGTTAAATCCCCGGTATTGTCTTTGTGGACGAGGTGCGCCTCCATCGGGAAGGCTTTGCCATTAATGTGATTT
>JAGUWT010000093.1 GCA_020062205.1 Thermodesulfovibrionales bacterium | reverse complement strand
TTCCTTTATTGGGATGATGAACGATATAGTCATTTTCTTTGATAGCTTTAGTAATCGATTCTTCATCATAGAGAGGAAGGCGGTATTCTTGCTTTACCTCTACGACAGAGACTTTGCCATCTTTTACACTTATCTTTCCCGGGATGAACTTCTCAAGTATTCTCTTGTTGTCTGCATCTTTTTCTTCCGGCTTTACCCTTCTTGAAAGATAGCGATCTTCCTCAAACACCCTGAAACATGAATTCGTCAATGCTTCATAAACTGAACTAACAGGTCCCCTTATTTCGGAACCGGGGATCATTTCTTTGTCGTTCAGACGGAAGAACCTGAAGCTCGGATGGAGTTTTCCATCTTTAGTTCTGAGATTAAAGGCATCGTTATCCTCTGTATCAGGAATAATAAGTGGGGTAAGAGTTTTAAGGGTACATTTAATCTTCCCTGTAAGAAGCCCTTCATGAAATTTCTGATGACCTGTTAGCTTCTTTTCTCGGTTAACCTTCTCATGTGGCTCCAAAAAATAGTGAGGATAATAGACAGCATCTTTAATGAGATCAAGATTAACAGGAGTTACTCCTTCAAAAGGTGAAGGCTCCTCGGCGACCTCTGATTTTTGGGGTTCAGGTTTGGGATCAAGCACAAAGTTTGCAGGCGATGTGACTATCAAATCTTTCACCCATCCATATCCGACTCCTCCTTTTCCGCCAAGTGGATAAAGACCATCTCTTATGTCACATAAGGCATTGGTTATCTTTTTCTTGTCATCGTCAGAAATATCATGTCTTAACCATAGTTGTCCCCTGAGAAAAATAGGCTTATCAGGACTTCCTGCTATAGGATAATCATCGAATTTCTTCTGCTCTGCTGCCCCACCCTGGAATCTGTCAATAGCAACATGATCCATCTTTTTCTCATTGGGGGTCTCAATGGAAAGGTCTTCAAATCTAATCTTGCCTGCTTCGTGCTCGTTGCCAAAGACCTTACAGAGTTCACAAGAACAGTCTTCATGCTCTATTTCAAGCAAACTAGTTCGACTATCTTCTTTATATCTTAGACTTTTTCCGAAAGCCGTTCTGACAAGACCACGAATTGATTCCCCTTTATATACCGGTATAGGACCACAAATACTGCCACCCTGTACAATCCTTTTTTTATAAACTACCGAGTCTGTATTTCGTAAATCAAAGAGGGCTTCAATAGGGTCTGCTGAAAGAAGCGGAGATTCGATATGTATTTCATAGTCAACTTTTGTCCACGGATTAAAGTCAGTACTTTTAGGCTGTAATTTACTTGTGTACTCAGTTAGTCCTGTATATTTATGATTAAGAATCTCTGCTATAGTTTTGCTTTTTTCTTCTTGTAACTGTCTCCTTAACCCTTTGTTTTCTATATAACTGGCAAGCGACCCTGATAGGCTAAGATTCCATTCAAAAGCCTTTAATTCTTGAAGAGAAAATCTGCCTTTCCCTGTCGAACTTGAGCCACCAAAAAATGCCATGCCGTCTTTCCATAAATGAATAACATTCATGAGTTCTGATGGTGGTTTTGTCCCTTCACCTCTAAACCTCATAACAAAAGGAAAAGCAACACCTTCCGGACCGACCTCTATATCAAACAATGCCCCTTCATCCACTATGCCTGCATAAGGATTTTGTCTAATTCTTTGCCTGACCTCAGGAGGTTCACAATAGTCGCTTTTGGTATCCATCATTGTTATCCGCCTCATGACCATGCATACCGGACAATCGCATGGTCTCTGACCACCGAGTTCAACAGAACATCCTGTGCCAAAGGCAAATCTGAGGTCATTCCTCAGGGTGCCCCTTAAAACCGACCTTGGGATGTGATACCTTCCTGTCTTTTTATCAAGTAAGATCTGAATGCTTGTCTGGTCTCCGCCCTTTGCCTCTGTGCCAAAAAAGAAAGGTGTTTCAGCCTTCAGCCTACCGACAAAAATCCATTCCTTTACATTTCTGTTGCCTTCAATACGAATAACTTTGCCTGCCTCTGCCTGCTTTGAATAATACTCTGTGTCCCCAAGCAGTCTTTCACGAGTGACGATACCACCCCTTGATTCCTTATAGTAGCCATATAGGCACTGACCTACATACTCACAGAAATCACGCCAGTATGCCTTTACGTCTTCATTTGCTATTGCATCTTCTAAGATTTGTCTTACCTTTTTGCCATTATATTCGAGGTCCCAAATGTAATGTCCTTTTACATCCTTTCCCTTTGGTAGCTTATTAACAGACTCTGCGGTTCTCAATCTTAAAGCCCTTATAGCATCAGCAACCGTTCGGAGTTTGCCTATGCTGTTTTTCCCCTCAAATATAGCATTCAAATCATAGGCTATCCTTTCTGCAATAGTAGTAGGATTTTTGGAAGAATCAATCTCTCTCTTTGTGGGGGATAGTGTAAGCGAGGGAATTGTACTTTCCTCCTTTTCAACATTGATAACACACATTGCCCCGCAAAGACGGTCTAAGAATTGGAGAGAATCGATGAGCAGTTTTTCTGCATTGGAATTCTTCAGGCTATCATTAATTGTAATACTTCCCTTGTACCTCCAGAATTCCTCATCCTCAACCTCATAGACCTTGAAATAGTCAAATGCCTTGCCCGTCTTAGAATCAATACGATTGAGGACCCTTTGAGAGGCGATCTTTTTGATATCTTCAGTATCGCCTGTTAGTATGAGATTGCTGAAATGCACACGATAGCTATTTATATCCTTAGGGTCTTTTTTTGTATCTTTGAACTCGCCAAAGAGAGTACAGTATGAACATAGTTTATATTCTGGACATTTCCATTTTTCGTCGGGATGCCATTTTAACGTAGGTCTTTTGCGGAAAAGACGTATATCCTTCCCATTAGTTTCAAATCTTCCATTACAGCATTTCTCCCCGTAGCCATCTCCATCTTTTATGTAAAGAATTTCCTCGGCAGCCCTGATTGCAGCAGAACGGAGAAGGGTTCCGGTAATGATCGCTTCCCAGCCTTTTTTATCATCCCTTTCCCGCAACCGTGCAAAGGATATCCCACGAAGAGTTTTTCTATCTTCCGGAGTAATATACTCTACCAGGCGGTAGGGTTCGAGGAATTGGAGATGGATGGAGAGTTCTTTGCTCAAGTTAAAAACCTCTGCATTATTCTAAAGTGCTTATGAGCCATATAACGTTAAGCGAGGCAATCGCATTTTTATCTTTTTCTTCAAGTGCCTTGAGTCCCTCAGATAAATCCTCTTCATTTCCTGCTATACCGATAATTACAGATTTATAATTCTCTTTTGGGTCTATCCTTATTTCTAATCTGGAGAGAGACATGCTTCTTATTAAATCAGGGTTAATCTTTTTAATCTCATCACTGCCCTTTATTGCAAAACCTCCCCAATATGTTCTTGCCCTTCTGATGAATTCATTTATTTTTCTATAATCTTCTGGCGAATCACAGTATTCTTTCTCAGGACTATCTGGTAGAGTATATTTACCTCTTTCGTCTATTTTAAGTCTTAGATTTATAGACTTAGATAATTGCGGTGAGAGTTCGGAAATTCCTTGCTCATCTTCTCCGTATAACACTCTACGCTGAAGAGCTCTAATCCGAATTTGTTGCACTAAAATAACACCTGTTAAAAATCCAACTATACCATGAACAGGACTCTTTTCTAAGGGCTTAGCCCGAACTTCTTTGAAGGATCTTTCAGAAGCCTCGTCACCTTCTACTTCTTTAGAGACAGCTTCTTCATAACGCACATCCATAACCTTATCCATACATAAACGACATTTAAGAACATGGTTTCGAATATTTATCCTCTCATTTGATGAAAGTTTTCCTGATGCATAAGCTTTTACTTTTTCTTCATCTGGACAACCTTCAGTTGTGATTTTATCTGTTGATTTATAGATATCCCAGAATTTCCTCACAACATCCTCGGGTATCTCTTCCTCCTTAACTTCGTCCCTTTCAGGGATATAAGTAAACCACCATGTATCCATATTGTATTCTCGCTTTTTCATATTAAATAGAAAGTCTCTCACAGGATAAAAATATCCAAAATATTTTCTGAAATAACCTTCAATTTCATTAAACCTTTTCTGAAAGGTCTCAAAACCCTCAATTCCCCGTAAATGAGATTTTGCGAGTTCTTCCTTTGTGAGATACATATCCTGAAAACGCAGCAGAAAATCTGTAGCCGTATTCTCCAGGTCCTCAGCCACCCAATCAGGGTCATCTATGAGGTCGCCATCCTGTGCAATATGCCGTACTTCCTGTAAGGAGCTTTTAAGGTCGTCTATCCGCTCTGTAAGTTCACCATTAATAATTTCCTTCAGTGTTATGTCATTTTTAAAAATTTGTTCTGTTATTATTCTTTCAGCTTCTTTCCATAGAGTGTCTAATTGTTCCCTCTGGTCAACATATTTCTCAGAAGTTTTTGTGCCCATTAACTCAAAGGCTCGACGCCCTCTGGCACGGTTACTAAATATCAAAATAAAAAGATATCCATAGCTGTATCCTTCAGGAGGTTCAGACCAGGACTGTGCGGCCTGAAGATAGGTGGTAATATCTTCGGCAGCATATTCAAAAAGCTCTTCTATTGAGATGCTGCATTTATCTTGTGTATTATTTACCATCGTTCATGTCTCCTTTTTCTTCTGCTCAATAAATGCCTTCTGGAATACTTCTTTTAATGACAAACCTGACCCCCACGTACTCTCACTGCATAATACAGGCTTATTAAGAGACTCTCCAAGAATCCTACGTCTTACATAATCTCGAGCCTCCTGCCATGAACTTCGTTTCTTGATAGGGTAACATGTTGCTGTATTATAAAAACCATTATCAGGATGGAAATAAGCTTTTACAACCAGCTTCTTATTCGGCATAATCCAGAGTGATTCCCCGCGGTCCTCCAGACAACATGCATAACGGGGGATTTCACAACCTTCTTTTATTATTTTATATGTCATTTCCACGTATTCGTCCACAAAATTTTTAACTATATCTTCACATTCATCATAGAGATTACAGTGCTTCTTTGAACACGGAGAGCCGGGGCATCCAAGGATTTTTAGCTCTTTGCTACATTCGTCTATTTTATCAATAATTTTTCTATAAGGAAAGGATTCTTTCCAGATTCTTATTGCCTCATTGTCATTAATAAAGTGTTTCACGGCATGGCCTCTAAGTTTCTCATCTTGCTTAAATAAAATAATCTTGAGTGACTCGCCAGTTTTAGGACAGTTATCCCTACAATATTTAATAGAAATATCACGGTACCTTTCATGATTAATTTTACCTTTATGCTTCTTTCTCATTTATTTAAGTCATTAAAGTATGAAAAAAGTGACATCTGTACAAACCTATTCTAACCTAAAATATCTTTAATACTTAGATTTTCCTCCTTCATGACTCGCTCAAGGATAACCCTAAACCTTGCCATTGAACCTGTTCTCGGTCTTGTAAATTGCTTCCTTATAGCATCTACCTTTCTTTCGAGCCTTCCCTCATCAGCACCGTTACCTAATTCCCGTATAGCCATATCCTTAAATCCCAAACCCTCAAGATAGCGCATTCTTATGTAAGCCCCGTCTTTAGGTGAAAGGCGTGAGGGCTCAAGACATACCTTAAGTACAAGCCCTTTTTGTATTATTTCCTTACACCTACCTTCTCTTTCTTCTTCAATTTCTATAATTTCTTCTTCAGGGGTTTTAGATAATTTATCAGCAGATTCATTAATCTCGCTATCC
>JAGUWT010000056.1 GCA_020062205.1 Thermodesulfovibrionales bacterium | reverse complement strand
TTTGACTGGAGGTTTAAGTTCTTTGTTTTGATTGCAGCCCTTTTTGCCGTAGGTAATTCAAGTGATGTATTCCTGATACTCAGGGCTCAGCAGATAGGGATTCCCACGGTCATGATTCCTGTGGTGTATCTCTTGTTCAATCTCGTCTACTCCCTATCTGCCATTCCTGCCGGTATAGCAGCAGACAGGTTTGGAAGAAAGAGGGTTATACTCATCGGGTTCATGCTATTTGCTGTTCTCTATTATGGTTTTGCTGTTGCGGAAGATACAACGGCTATTTGGGTTTTATTCAGTTTCTATGGCCTCTTTATGGGACTTACAGAAGGCATACAGAAAGCCTTCCTCGCCACAATAATACCGCCTGACTTTAAGGCAACAGCCTTTGGTGTTTATAATACAGCAGTCGGGCTCGCAATGTTTCCTGCAAGCCTCGTAGGAGGTTGGCTCTGGGATCATGTCTCACCATCAGCAACATTTTATTATGGTGCAATAACAGCAGGTTTATCGGCTATATTGTTTGTTATATATATTGCAGCAATTAAGAGAGAGGTTTAATGCGGAGGCTCGGTGTCCATACTTCTATTGCCGGAGGATTGCATCTGAGCTTAGAGAGAGCTAAGGCACTTGAATGTAACACAGTACAAATATTTTCTCATAACCCGAGAGGGTGGGCACTAAAACCGATTCACGAGGAAGAAGCCTCAATCTTTCAATCACTCAGACTCAAGCTGAATATCTCGCCTGTTTTTATCCATACCTCATACCTTGTCAATATAGCTTCAAGGGATAAAACATTGAGGAAGAAATCGATCGATTTGCTCATCGTAGAAATGGATAGGGCGGATGCAATAGGGGCTGACTATGTGATACTCCACCCCGGAAGTGCATCAGGAGATGACGAAGGAGTAGCGAGGAAGAGAGCGATTGACGTATTGAATGAGGTAGCTCTGAAGGGGCGATGGAATGCATGTCTCCTGATAGAAAATACGGCAGGTGAGAGGGGAGATATCTCTTCCACGATTATAGATTTGTCAGAGATTTTAAGTGATACAAAGGGGTCCCTCATATCAGGTATGTGTATTGATACCTGCCATGCATATGCAGCTGGCTATGACATTCGTAAGTATGAAGGCATACAGAGAATTTCAGGTGAGATAGCGAAATATATTGGTTTCGACAAACTGAAACTCATTCACCTGAATGACTCAAAGAGTGATATCGGTTCAGGCATTGATCGACACGAGCATATCGGCTTTGGAAAGATAGGAGTAAAGGGATTGCAACATTTTATTACCTATCAGCCATTCAAATATATCCCGTTAATACTCGAAACACCAAAAAAAAGGGAATCGGATGATCCCATGAATCTGAAAAAAGTCAAAGGGATGATACGATTAAATGATAGTTCTTAAATTGAGAACAATTGTTCAGAGAAATAGATCGTTCACAAAAATGCATTATCTGTTCTCAAATGTAATTTTTTTGTTGACAAAAAAATTTATTTCCTGTATAAATGAATCATGGTGGGTACATGCTAAAAAGTTTATTCTCGTCATCCATAAGGGCAGATGTACTCTCATTGCTTCTGAACAGCCCTGATGAACAATTCTATATCAGGGAGATATCAAAACTCCTCAGGAAAAACCCATCCGGTGTGAAGAGGGAACTTGATAACCTCGAGAAGATGGGTATCTTGACCAGCGAAAAGATTGTCAACCTCAAATATTTTCAGGCAAATAAAGAATCCCCTCTGTACTCTGAGCTCAAAAATCTTATAACAAAGTCTCTTGGTCTTCCAGGTGCAATCAAGGCAGTCCTGAGGGCTTCTGGCGCAAAGGCTGCTTCTATTTATGGTCCCTATGCAGAAGGTGATGATGTGGATACGGTAGACCTTTTTGTTATCGGGGCATCATCATCCCTTGCAAAGGAACTGAAGGATATTGAAAAAAGATTTGATTACAAAATCAACTGCACAATAATGGAGGAAGACGAATACAAACTCAAGAAGAAAAAAGCGGATGCAAATCTGAAAAGGATTTTATCAGGCAAAAGGATTACGTTGTTAGGTAGGCTTTAAAGCTCAGAGTGTCCCCGCGCTTTTTGAGAATGTGCGGGATAGAAAGGGGGTGAATTTTAATGGCAACAAAGAAAGCAGCTGCAAAAAAAGTAACAAAGAAGACCGCAAAGAAGAAATAAGTTTCCCTCCACGTATAGACATGCTTAAGGCTGGAGAAGAAATTCTCCAGCCCTTCTTTTTGCGGCCTTCACAATTATGAAACCCGATTCCTCAAAAAATATCAAGCAAAATTTGAAACTTGTTGAAAAATAAGGATATTTTAGATATAAGCGAGTGCTGGTTGTTGGTCAAATTCTGACACTAACTCACAGCAATCAGGATGTGATAGCAATTTCTTAACAAACTTGAGGTTTGAGGTATGTCCTGACTTGCTTGCTATAATGTGACCGTAAATCGGGAATCCTGATAAAGAGAAATCACCGATCAAATCCAGTATTTTATGGCGGACAAATTCATCTTTAAATCGCAGGCCTGATAAATTTAATATTCCGGTTTCGCCAAGTACGATAGTATTTTCAAAAGAACCACCTTTTGCGAACCCGTTTGACCTCAGGTATTCAACATCCTTTAAAAATCCGAAGGTGCGTGCTGGTGCTATTTCTGCTGCAAAGCTCTCTTCGGTGATCTCTAAGCTCAGTTTTTGTTCACCAAGGAAATGGTGGTTAAAATGAATCATGTACGTAATATGCCTTCCATTATAGGGAAGGGCCATAATCTCAGCATGCCCATCAGTGAGAACGATGGGATTCGTTATCTGGATATATGGTCT
>JAGUWT010000286.1 GCA_020062205.1 Thermodesulfovibrionales bacterium | reverse complement strand
TTAAGAAGATTGATTGGAAAAACCATCCTGTTGAATCATACCTGAAATTATTACAAAGCGATTATAAACAAGATGTCATAAGCGGTATTAATTCACTCGGGGGATTAATCAGTCTGGGCAATGAAAATGCCTTTATCTCGCTATGTGAATTTTATAAGAAATTGCCTCCAGCCAAAAGTCTTGAAGATGTCCATCTCAAAATAGGTATTTTAAGAAAAATAGAATATAAAAAAGATAGGAAAGAGTTACTTGATTGTCTTGTTAATGAAATGTATAAAACACCGTCAAAGAATACCACGCGAAGCTTGATTCTTGAGATTTTCAGAATAATGAATTCAATTCCGGTTGAGTTGAAAAGGAATGAATTAGAAAGAATGTTACAAGATAAGCAATTTTCTTATAGATTGAAGACAAAAATGAAAGACATGCTTTATCCGGATTACTGTTGAGGCTAACTAATGCAGAATAAAACAACCATAATCATCGGCGACAGCCGAAACATGAGCGAATTGAAAGATAACAGTGTTCATCTCATCATTACCTCTCCGCCATACTGGCAATTAAAAGATTATGGCAACGGCAGTCAGATAGGGTTTAATGATAGTTATGAGGATTATATA
Source organism: Thermodesulfovibrionales bacterium (assembly GCA_020062205.1). Lineage (GTDB taxonomy): Bacteria > Nitrospirota > Thermodesulfovibrionia > Thermodesulfovibrionales > SM23-35 > VGWY01. The sequence goes on along the minus strand of JAGUWT010000286.1, from coordinate 2,559 downwards.
AATAATCTGAATCTTGTCTGGAAAGAATGCTACAGGGTCTTACATAAAGGCTGTCGCCTATGCGTGAATATTGGCGACCAGTTTGCACGGTCTGTCTATTACGGAAGATATAAGGTTATTCCAATAAGGGAAGAAATAATCAAATTCTGTGAGACAATCGGATTTGATTATATGGGAGCTATTATCTGGCAGAAGGTTACCACATGCAACACAACAGGTGGGGCTACAATTATGGGTTCTTTCCCTTACCCTCGAAATGGAATCATTAAACTCGATTATGAATTTATCCTCATATTTAAAAAGATGGGCGAACCACCAAAAGTGAGTCGGGAAATAAAAGAAAATTCCAAACTCACCATTGAAGAATGGAATGAATATTTTTACGGACACTGGAATTTCCCGGGTGAAAGGCAGGATAAACACCTTGCAATGTTTCCAGAAGAATTGCCAAAGAGATTAATAAAGATGTTCAGTTTTATAGGAGATATCATACTTGACCCATTCTTGGGAAGCGGAACAACATGTCTTGCAGCAGGGAAATTGGGGAGAAACTCTATGGGATATGAAATAAACCATGATTTTCTTCCCATAATCAAAATGAAGCTGGGCATGGAGGGTCTTTTTGATAACTCTGAAATAATATTTCAGACAATGAAGACTATTGATTTTAAGAAAGAGATTATAAGACTGCCCTATATTTTTAAAGACTCTGTTAGGTTTGACAAAAGAATTGACCCTAAAAAATTAAAATTCGGCTCCAAGATTGATAATTCTGATCACCAAAGAGAAATCTATTATTCAGTCAAAGAAATAATAAGTCCTGAGCTAATAGTGTTGAATAATGATTTAAAAGTCAGGCTAATAGGGATTAAAGAGAAAAAAGAAACAAACGGTCAGGCACTTCAATTTATGCTGGAAAAGTTAAAAGGGCAAAAGGTATTTCTAAAATTTGATAATACTAAATATGACAGTGAAGGTAATCTATTGTGCTATCTCTATTTAAAAAATAAAACCTTTATCAATGCTCATCTGATTAAAAACAATCTTACTCAGGTTGATTCTTCTATCAATTTTAAATACAAAAACAAGTTTCTTGAAATGCAGAAGTTAACAAAATAGGTATTTGCAATGAAAATAAAGCTTACAAATGAAGCAATCAGGGAATCTCTGGAGATTTCGGAGATAAAAGGTGTCGGTTACAGTATCTCTGAAAAAACAGATGAATCCCAGGGAATTGACGGTTTTATCGGAGGGATACCGGTATCAATCAAACCCGAAAGTTATAAAACAAAAAGAGCTTTAAGCGAAGAAATACCAGCGAAGATTATTTATTACAAGAAAGTACAAAATGGTATTGAAGTAGATTATGGAGAGGTTCTCGATTGAAAATGCTTACTTACAACCTCTATAACCTTCTAAAAGAAGAACTTCAGAATGGCTCAAGTGATCTTGTGACGAGGCCGTCTGGTCAAGTGATACGGGAGCGGATTGAGAGGGATGTTGAAAAGGAAAAGGATGGAGAGGTGATTGCACTTGATTTCTCTCAAATAGGGATTATTGATTATTCATGCGCTGATGAGATCGTGGCAAAGCTTGTCTCTCGTTTGCTGGGTGGGGAATATGGAGACAGGTATATTATTTTGACAGGCATTAATGAAAATCAGAAGGAAAACATCGAGGTTGCCCTTGAGAGAAAGGAGCTTGCCGTTATTGCCCAGATGAGAGACGGCAGGAAAGTCCTGCTCGGAAGCCTCAATAATTATTTAAAAGAAACGCTGAATTTTATACTCAAAAAGGAGAAAATTACTGCAAGGGATCTCTCTGAAACCATGAATCTCGAAGCCAATACGAGCGGCACAAGGCTTTTGAACCTCCACAAGAAACGCCTTGTGAAAAGGATAGATGAAATAAGAGATGGGGGAAGGGTATGGGTTTACGAAAAGATTTAGCTCAGAACAGGCAGGGTATAACATTTTTGCTCATTCTCGGTCATAGTGACCTCCGAGGGGTCGCATCGACAATCCGCTCAAATGCCATACCCTGCCTGATGTTTGCTGAATTTATGGATAAAAATTAAGGAAAGGAGGTTAATCATGCTTCTTTATCTTGTACAACATGCAGAGGCTAAGAGAGAGGAGGAAGACCCTTCTCGTAGTCTTTCTGAAAAAGGTCTTCAGGAGATTAGGAAGGTTGCTGCTTATGCAGATAAATTGGATATCAAAATAAGCCAGATATTCCATAGTGGAAAGACAAGGGCCTTACAGACTGCACAAATACTATCTGAACATCTTAAGCCAGAAAAGGGTATCACACAAACTGATGGATTAGCACCTATGGATGACCCGCAAATCTGGTTTGACCGACTGCTAAAGACAGAGGATGATACAATGCTTGTAGGCCATCTCCCTCATTTAGCCCGGCTCTCAACCTTGCTCCTCTGCGGCGATAAAAACAGGAGCATTGTTGATTTTAAGATGGGAGGGATTGTTTGTTTGAAGAGAGATGAAGACGGCAAATGGTCAGTGGAGTGGATGATTATACCAGAGGTAATTAAATGAC
>JAGUWT010000245.1 GCA_020062205.1 Thermodesulfovibrionales bacterium | reverse complement strand
CTCATGCTCGGCCTCCAGCAGTTTATGGCTGGTGCAAGGAAGTTTGCAATTCAATACCTTGACAGATCTGACCTTGTATCATTAACAAGAGAGGCATCAGAGGTTACAGGGATACCTTATGTTATGGAGTCTGATATGGAAGAAGCTGACAGGATTCTTTTTGGTGCGGAAGAAACTGAGGAGGTTTTTGCCAGTTAACATTCCTTTGAAAGTGGGGATACAAGAGTTGTATCCCCACTTTCAAAAACTTAAGAAAGGAGATTATTTTTTATGACAAAGACAATGCTTGTAATTTTGAGAGTGCTCGATAAACATCCTGACAAGATACAAGGCGCCCGAGAAATATCAAGACAGATGAAAATACTTGGCGTAGAACTCACAGAAAGGACTGTAAGGTATCATCTCAGAATCCTCGATGAAAGAGGCTTCACAAAGGTAATTGGTAAGGAAGGGAGGATGATTACCCAGAAAGGAAGAGAAGAAATCTCTCATGCCCTCGTGTCCGCAAAAGTTGGCTTTATTATTAGTAAAATTGAGACCCTATCGTACCTTACAAATCTTGACCTCGAGACGCAGGAAGGCAACATCATCCTGAACATCTCCTATTTCCCTGAGAAAAAACTGAAAGAAGCAATAAAAATCATGAAACCTGTTTTTTTATCACCCTACGTTATGTCTAATAAAGTTGTTTTAAGGAGAGGCGGAGAAAAGATAGGAGATATCATGGTGCCGGAAGGACAGGTTGGATTCGGTACCGTATGCAGTGTAACCATAAACGGAATTTTTCTCAAGAACGGAATTCCGGTTACATCGAGGTTTGGTGGAGTACTCCAGATCAATTCTGAACCGGTACGCTTCACCGCACTGATTGGCTATGAAGGCTCTTCTCTTGACCCGCTTGAGATATTTATAAAGAGTAGGATGACCGATGTAATAGGTGCTGTAAGAAATCATTCCGGTAATATACTCGCAAGCTTCAGAGAAATACCAGTTGTCAGTATCGAAAGGGCCATGCAAATAAAAGAAAACCTGAGAGAAAAAGGCATCGGTGGCATATTGCTGATTGGGAGTCCCAACCAGCCACTCCTTGAGATGCCTGTGAGTATAGACAAAGCTGGGATGATAATAGTGGGTGGTCTCAACCCTATCGCTGCGCTTGAAGAGTCAGGCATTCCAAGTATCAGCAAGGCAATGTCAACGCTGTACAAATTTTCTGAACTTGTTACATTTAAAGAACTCCTGTAGTACTTAAGTTCGACACCCATGCCCTGAACTTGTTTCATGGGTTGTTTCAGGGTCTCATAACCTATTGATCTTGTTAGGTGCTGAAATAAATTCAGCATGACATATAGCACTCTTTTATGACTTTTGCAAGAGCCTCATATTAGCAAAAATAATTGTAATTACATTTTTACTTTGGTTAATTTTTGTAACAATATCAAATATACTAACAAGTTCATAAGTAAGGCCACATAACCGTCATTCCCCGACTTGATCGGGGAATCCAGAAGAAGTTTGCTATGGTATTACCCACACAATTACGCGAAGACCCTTTTTTATCTTGTTATATTATTTGTGTAAAGCATATAGCCAATAAAGGAGGCTGTCAAGAAAAATTCAAATTGAAAAGCCTGATAAAAGGCAAAATTGCAATATAAGAATCTTATCGAATTTTTGACAAATTGTCACTTTTGTGTTACAATGTCTTACAATTTAATAGGGGGGGTATAAAAATGACAGATACAATTACCATAAGGCTACCTGAAAAATTACAGCAAGAATTAGAAATGGTAGTAAAGGCAGAAAAAACTTCAAAGAGTGAAATTATCAGGGATGCTATTGCACGTTATCTTGCTGTAAAAAGATTTCAGCAATTAAGGAAACAGGTTCTGCCTTTTGCTGAGGCACAGGGATTATTGACAGATGAGGATATTTTTAAAACAATCTCATGAGAGTTGTATTAAACACCAATGTTATCATTGCTGCCTTTGCCTCCAGAGGCTTATGCGCTGAAATATTTGAAGTATGTCTTGCAGGTCACACTATTGTAATAAGTGAGCATATCCTTTCAGAGGTTCAAGAAAAGCTGATTGAGAAAATACACCTGCCGCAAAGCATTGTTCAAAACATAATTGACTATTTGAGAAATACAGCAGAAGTATTCGAGCCTGAACAAGTTGAGTCAGTATGCCGTGATAAAGACGATAACAAAATAATCAGCGCGGCTTTAATTGGAAACGCCAGGTTTATAATAACAGGGGATAATGACTTATTGTCTCTAAAGAAATATAAAGCGGTAAAAATAATAACTCCCCGAGAATACTGGATTTTTTTGAAAAAGAGAGCAAATAAAAAGTAATAAATTTTATTATGCCAGCCAATCTTCCACCAGAATATTTTGATGCTGAAAAGAGGTTTAAACAGGCAGCAACCCCTGCGGAAAAGATTATAGCCCTTGAAGACCTAATTGCTACTGTTCCGAAACATAAAGGGACAGATAAACTCAGGGCAGATTTAAGGAGAAAGCTTTCCCAACTCAGGCAAGAGGCAGTTAGAAAAAAGAAAGGGGGCAGAGGTGACCTTTACGTAGTTCAGAAAGAAGGGGCAGCCCAGATTGCCCTTGTCGGATTTCCAAACACCGGGAAATCTTCCCTCCTTGCATGTCTTACAAATGCCACCCCGGTGATTGCAGAATATCCTATTTCAACGCTTACTCCCTTGCCAGGAATGATGCCTTTTGAGGACGTACAGATTCAGCTCGTAGATTTACCACCGATAGGAAATGAAGCGACTGATGGATGGGTATCAGGTATTCTTAGATATGCGGACGGACTTCTGCTCGTCGTGAATCTGAATGATGATCCTGACGTGCAGGCAGAGCTTCTTATTGATCAACTCGAACGCTGGAATATACATTTAATCTTAAATCTTAAATCTCAAATCTCAAATTCCCAATCCCCTGCTGGGGTGTTTAAAAAAGCCCTTATCGTTGCAAATAAAAAAGACCTTACTGAAACTGAGGATAGCTTTATCATACTCAAGGGAAAATATGAACATATGTATCAATGTATCTCAATATCAGCCCTGGAAAAAGAAAAACTCGAAGATCTCAGAAGGGCAATATTTGAGCTTTCAGGAATCATCAGGGTCTACTCAAAACCTCCTGGAAAGGAGCCTGACCTCTCAAAGCCATTTGCAATACCTTCAGGTTCTACCATTCTTGACCTTGCCAGCTTTATCCATAAAGAGTTTGTCTTTAATCTGAAATTTGCACGGATATGGGGCTCTGCGAAATTCGATGGCCAGAGGGTAGAGAAAAATTATATTTTAAAAGATAAAGACATCATTGAAATCCATATCTGAGATATTGACCCCTTCCTTCATTGACCTGAAAATACCCCCTCTTTGGTAAAGAGGGGCAGTGGAGATTTTATGATAGATGCTATTACCTTTCAAAGTGCAGAAGTTCCGAAGACCTGAGGTCCCGATGTTATACTTCTGAACTTCTGTACTGCCATTGACAAAAGGGAGTATTACGAGAATAGATTTAAGATTTTCTGAGAGATACTACCCAACAACTAACCAGTGGAGTAATTTTACATAATATTGCATCGATCCAAAGATTCTTTCCTACCTTTCACTCAATAAGATACTTGACGCTATCTGCCTTTCTTAAATGTTGGATGTTTCATTCGGAAATAGAGAATATTCACTGTTGGATTAGGAAATACTTACTTACAACAGTTCTTCATCTACTTCACAACATGGAATGCTTCCCCGAAATGCAAACTTCACCTGCTAATCCGCAATCGCAATTGCTTGAAATTATTGTGAATTACTGGTACAAATATGTATGTTAATGGGCAATCATGAAGATTGAAATATCTAATTCCTATCAGTTGTTTGAAGACATCCCCGAACTACTTTACGGGAATCTTCAAGTCATAGCCTGTGCAGGTGCCGGGAAGACAGAATTTGTTTCAAAGCGTATTGCTTACCTGATTTACAAGGATATTGCAAAGCCTGAGAATATCGTTGCTTTTACCTTTACAGAACGTGCAGCAGAAGAACTGAAATTTCGCATCCGCCAGCGTATTAGGGAATTAATAGGACATCAGCCGGATGTCGGCGATATGTATGTCGGAACTATCCACAGTTTTTGCTTTAAACTCCTTCAGGAATTTGTTCCAAAATATCGTGTTTATGATGTGCTTGATGAAGGGAAAAGATATGCTTTTGTAAGTTCTATCCGAAATAACCTAAATTACCATATCTTACTGCCTTCATTAAACAAGCGAACAACAAAACCTTACGGAATAACTACAGAAAGCTGGGTATTAAATACATTCTTGCGGGGTGTTGATATTGTCCGTGAAGAAATGCTTGAAGTAGATGACGTTTCAGAATCTGATTCCTTTATTGAAGCCTTTAAGACCTACGAAGAATTCCTTGAAAGCAAACGATTTCTTGATTTCAGCAGTATGATGAGCATTGCTGTGAAAGAGCTTAAAACAAATGAAGATTTACTAAAAGAAGTAAGAGAAAAATACACCTATATTACCGTTGATGAATATCAGGATGTAAATCCCATACAAGAGGAACTCATAAGGCTTATTGCCGGAAATAACGGCAATTTGTGCGTGGTAGGTGATGATGACCAATCTATATATCAGTGGAGGGGATCAACTACTGAGAATATTATCAAATTTGCGAAACGTTATAAGAATGTTCATACCTATTCCCTACCTCAAAACTACCGATCAACAAAACTGATAGTTAACTGTGCTAATGATGTAATAAAAAATAACGACCCTAACCGTCTGTCAAAGAAAATGGAAAGTGCCGGTGATTCAGGAAATAAAGGAGATATTTACAAACTGGTTTTTAATCATCAGTTTGATGAAGTCGAATTTATTGTTAATAAAATAGAAGAATTAATAGGCACAGAAGTTACAGAAACGGATGGTAAAAAACGAGGGCTTAATTATTCTGATATAGCTATCTTTTTCAGATCTGTTATGTATGATGCTGAACCATACCTCAATGCACTTGAAGAAGCAGGGATCCCTGTTTCCGTGAGTGGTATCGGTGGGCTTTTTGAATCAGAAGAGGCGGATATTATCTTTGAAATATTCTCCTTTCTTGGAAATTTTGGAAAGATATGGGATTCAGAAGAGAAGAAAGGATATATACCTCAAATTAACTCCATTTATGACAAAGTGAAGGAACTCTTCGTCCCGCCTGCAAAATCACAATTCATTAAAAATTTTGAATCATTGAAAGAAAATATTAAAACAAAGCGGCGATTATCTCTCCAAGGACTCTATGCTGATATCCTGTCAATTCTTGGTCTTCAAAATGAAACTCTTCAAGAGGAATCTGATGAAGTAATGCTTTATAACCTCGGAAGAATAAGTCAGGCTATTACTGACTATGAAGCAACACGGACATATTGCACATATAAAGACATAGAGCGTTTCTGTTGGTTCATAAAACATTATGCAGAAGGTGCGTATGATGCAGGTGCGGGTGATGACCCGACACTTGCACTAAATGCAGTTCAAGTGATGACCTTGCATGGTACTAAGGGACTCGGATTTCCTGTTGTCTTCATGCCATACAGCATCAACAGGAAGCCGAGAGAAACAGATCCCGGATATCTCAATCCAAAAGTTTTTAATTTCAAACGGTATCATGGTAGTGAAGAAGATGAGAGGAGACTTTTTTATGTTGGCATGACGAGGGCAAAGAAGTTTCTTTTTATTTCATATCCAAAATTATGTAAACAAAGGGCATATAGAGAACCATCTAAATTCTTTTTGGAAATACCTGATAAATTATGCATAACAAAACAAATTCCAGATCCGACTAAAAGAAATAAGCTTAAGCCAGAATCTTCTTCAGAGAATATCCAGTTTCCAACGAGCTATAGCGAGTTAAGTGATTACGTAAGATGTGGATACGATTATAAAATCAGATATATCTATAATTTCAATCCTGAACTCGTGCAGGCTCTCGGCTATGGGAAACAGGTTCACAACATTATAAACCTGCTCCACAAGAAGGCACAAAAGACCGGCAAGATACCAACACTTGATGAAGCCTCAAGAATCGCTGATAAACATTTCTATCTTAGATATGCAGCAGAAGAACAAATGGAGACACTCAAGAAAAGTGCTGTTAAAAGCATTCAGAATTATATAAAACTCTGGGAAAAAGATTTCAACCTTACTGTAAAGGCTGAACGCTCATTTGAATATGATGTTAAAAATGCACTTATATCAGGTTCAATAGACCTTTTAAAACGCGAAAAGCAGTCAGACGATATTCTTGAAATAATTGATTTCAAGACTGGGAAGCCAGCAAATCATCTTGTAGAGGAATCCGAACTCCAGGCTCAACTTTATACAATTGCTGCAAGGGAAGCTTTGGGGCTGAATGTAAAGAAGGCCTATATCCATTACCTTGATTCTGGTTCCAAACCGGAAAGAGTAGAAGTGCTTACAACTCCGAAACAGCTTGAGTATGCATTAAAGACGATTACTCATGCAGTCAATGAAATAACCTCTCGAAAATTTAATCGTGATGCAAAAAGTATGAAGACATGCAATGGCTGTGACTTTAAACACTTTTGTCCAAAAATTAAGAGATGAACGACAAAATAAAAATGACTTATGAAGGACACAGGAATCGTTTGCGGAAGAGATTTGAGAAGTCTGGTTTTCACGGTTTTCATAACTACGAGATACTTGAGCTTCTCCTTACATATGCCATGCCGAGAAAGGACACAAAACCAGTCGCAAAATCCTTGATTGCAAAATTCAAAACCATCCAGAAAGTCCTTGATGTCTCCCCTGAAAAGTTGAGAGAAGTTGAAGGCATAGGTGAAAACTCGGCAACGTTTATCAAGATATTAAGAGAGACCATCTCTATATATTTCAGGGAGACAGCAGAAGATAGAAAGGTCTTCAGGACCCTTAATGAACTTGTGGATTATCTGAAAGCGTTTATTGGAGGAAGACAAAACGAGGTAGTTCATGTCCTTTACTTTAATAGCAAGAATGAATTATTACATTCAGAAGATCTTGGAGAGGGGACTGTCTCAGAGGCAGTTGCCTTTCCAAGAAAGATCGTTGAGGGAGCATTAAGGCATAACGCCACTTCAGTCATTCTTGCCCATAATCATCCCGGAGGCCTTGCTGAACCGTCAGACAATGATAACAGGTTAACAGATGCTGTCAGGAAGGCACTCATGACTATTAATGTCACTCTCCAGGAGCACATCATCATATCCGATGACGGGTTTTATAGTTATAGAAAAAGTGGTTATTTTGATATAGACTAAGACAATTAAAAGGAGGTGGATAACAATGATCGAGAGGATATCAGTTGATCCAAGGATTTGTCATGGACAGGCTTGTATAAAGGGAACGCGAATCCCTGTCTATCAAATTCTGCATATGCTTGCGAATGGCGATACTGTCGAAGAATTACTTCAAGAATATCCGTCACTTAAGCGAGAGGATATTCTTGCATGTATTGAATATGCTGCTGAACTGACTGAAGAACAGATTGTCCCTGACGAAGTGGTTGCATGAAGATTTTCGTTGATGAGAACATTCCTTTCATGACCGTTCAAGAGTTACTGGGCCTTGGTCATGATGTCATGGATATTCGGGGAACAGAACATGAAGGCATCACTGATAAAGAATTATGGAAGATCGTTCAAAAAGAGAAAAGGCTTTTAATTAGCACAGATAAAGGGTTTGTACAAAATCGCTACGAAAAACATCACGGCATCTTGATCATACGGCTCAAACAACCGAACAGGTTGAAAATACACCAGAAGGTAATGAAAGGGATAAGTCTGTTCAAAGAAGAGGAATGGCCGCGCATGACTGTTGTCATGCAGGATATGTTTCATCGCACGTGGAAACGTAAAGAGAAAAACTAAGCAATGGAAAAAGAAAATAATAACATTCCAACAGGTCTTTACTGGCAGGGCAAGAGGACAGAAGTAGAAAGAATTTTTCTACCCTTTCAAACCATCGAGACTATCAATGAGAGCAGGGCAACAAGGGAAAAAGAAAAAGATACTCTCCTACGTGGTCTCAAAAAGAAAGAAGACCCGGTCTGGCGTAACTGCCTCATCTGGGGTGACAACAAGTATGTGATGTCATCCTTGATTGATGAGTTTGCAGGGACAATAGATCTGATTTATATTGATCCTCCATTTTTTACTGGTACAGATCAAAATATAATTATTGAAGCAGGCGAAAATGTCCCAATAACAAAAGAACAGTCTATCGTAGAAGAATATGCTTATCGAAATATATGGCGAGAGGGTCCAGCGTCTTATTTTCAGTGGTTGTATGACCGCCTGACTTTAATGTCTGAATTGCTTTCAACTAAAGGAATAATTTTTATTCGCCATGACCAATACTGGTCTCATTATGTAAAAATAATAGCAGATCAAGTCTTTGGGAAAAACAATTTTCAAAATGAGATTGTTGTTAAAAGAATATATAAAAATGTTACTCGACAAGGGAGAATTTCTATCCCTTTAGCAACAGACTCCTTATTTGTTTATTTTAAAACTGAGGAAACTCAATATTTCGATATTTATAGGCAATTACCACAGGTGCGGGAAAGTTATTGGCGTGCCATAGATGATTCTTCAGGACTTAGGAAACCCCCGGAAAGGATTATTTTGGGGACAACATATTATCCACCTGCTGGAAAACATTTTAAATTCAGTCAAGAAAAAATTGATAACCTTGCTGACGAAGGGCGTATTAGAATCAATCCTACAACTGATCGTCCTCAATATCTTGTTGAAGAAACTGACAAAATAGTACCTAAATTGAGCGATTCTTTTTTATGGCAGAATTTATTCACCAAGATATCATCGATTTTGTTATTTTTAAGACATTCAAATAACTACAAAAGCGTTTT
>JAGUWT010000152.1 GCA_020062205.1 Thermodesulfovibrionales bacterium | reverse complement strand
GGGGGATCATCTGCCCCCTTCTCAGACTGAACTTGAGAGAGATTATAAAAAGTTGCTGGCGGATAACTATGGCATCTCCTTCAATACACTCATTACTATCACAAACTCACCCATAGGAGGATTCAGAAAATACCTTATCGGGCAAGGCAAGTTTGGTGATTACATGAGGCTTCTTGTTAATAATTTCAATTATGAAACCCTTGAGAGAATTATGTGCAGACGCCTGCTTTCAGTTGATTATCAGGGATATGTCTATGACTGTGATTTCAACCTTGCACTTGGAATACGTGTCAAAGGTTATGAAGATAAAAAATTATGGGAGATAGATTTTGAAGACTTCAACCCTGAAATAACCTGCGATGAACACTGCTATGCTTGTACGGTAGGCAGAGGAAGTAGTTGCCAGGGAGCATTACTAAAGGAATCTAATTTTGATGCAAAGGAGACTGTTAAACACTACTATGGGAGAGAACTGAAAAGTACCTCTGACTTAAAGACAGGAGTTTGCTGCACAATCGATTCAATGCCTTCTTACATAAGTGAAATAATGCCATACATAGCAGAGGAGATCAAGGAGAAATATTACGGCTGCGGCTCTCCTTTTCCATATCTTCTCGGTGGCCTTGCTGTTCTTGACCTCGGATGTGGGACAGGGAGAGACTGCTACGTTCTCTCTAAACTTGTAGGGGAAAAGGGATTTGTCTATGGAATCGATATGACAGAGAACCAGATAGAAGTTGCCACGAGGTATGTAAAGGAACAGACAAAACGATTCGGTTATGAAAAACCAAATGTCAAATTTATTTTTGATTTCATAGAAAACCTCGGGAGCCATTTTCCCGGAGAGTCTCTGGATCTCGTGGTCTCAAACTGTGTGGTGAATCTTGTTAAAGGCAAGGAAAGTTTACTCAGGCAGGTTTACAGGACACTTAAGTTTGGAGGTGAGTTTTATTTTTCTGATATTTATGCTGACAGAAGACTCCCAAAGGAATTAAGGACTGACCCGGTGCTTTATGGAGAGTGTCTGGGAGGGGCACTTTACTGGAAGGATTTTGAAAGAATTTCGATGAAGGTTGGATTTTCTGATCCGAGGATCACCTCAAAGAGAACAGTGGATATATCAAATGAAGAGATAAAGGGTCTTGTGGGAAATGTCACATTCTATTCCATTACCTATAGGCTGTGGAAACTTGCAGGTCTTGAAGATGCCTGTGAGGATTATGGACATGTGGCTGTATACAAAGGTGGAATCACTGGATCCCCATTTACTTTTAAGCTTGATGCAGACCATATCTTTGAGCTTGACAAGCCCGAGAGAGTATGCGGTAACACAGCCCTGATGCTTTCACAGACAAGATTCAGGAATTACTTCCAGGTTACAGGAAGCTTTGAAAAGCACTTCGGGGAATTCAAAAATTGCAGCACCGTTCAGCAACAGCCAAAAGATGGGCAGGAAGATTGCTCCTGCTGTTAGCGAGTCTTAAGGATGGCTTTCAGGAGGATGGAAAACGCATTCAAAGAAACCTTAAAAACCTTTATTATCTTTCCTCTATTGAGGACGTTTTGGGTTATGAAGACTAAATTATCAATAATTGTGCCTGTGCTTCACGAAACTGAGGCTATAAACCCCTTTATTGAACATATCAGTAGAGTGGATGAAGGGGAAGATTATGAGGTTATCGTTGTGGATGGAAGCCCTGAAAGAAATACGATAGATGCAATAAAGGATCGGGATGTGATAAAGACAACTTCTCCTAAGGGTCGAGCTAGACAGATGAATACCGGGGCTGCCGTAGCAAGGGGAGAGATACTGCTTTTCCTACATGTCGATACGAAACTTCCCCTGAATGCTTTTAAAAAAATTAGAGAGGTTCTAGAAAACAGCAGGTATGTAGGAGGTGCTTTTGACCTGGGATTGGACTCTGATAGAAAAAGCCTGAAATTCATAGCATGGACGGCACGCATCAGGGTTCGCCTTACGCACATCCCATATGGTGATCAGGCAATTTTTATCAGGAAAGATTATTTTGATACCTTAGGAGGTTATAGGAATATTCCCTTGATGGAGGATGTGGAACTCATGGAGAGGATAAAGAGATTAGGAGGAAAGATTTGTATCATTAAAGACCCTGTGAGGTCTTCTCCACGGAAGTGGCTACAAGACGGAATTTTATATACATCTTTCAGGAATCATATTATAAGAATACTTTATTCTCTTGGGATATCTCCGAACAAACTGGTGAAGTTATATTACAAGGACTATTATTATCGGTCATAAAGAAGATGCTATCAAGCCTCCCTGTATAACCGTAGATGACAAGGTGCTGGGCAGCGAAGTCACTCTGCCAGCAGCCTTCTGAAATACCCTACAAAGAACCTGCTCGTAATGAATTAATCAAAAATGCAGGTTTTGTATGTATTCTTGCCAGAAAGATTCACTTGTGAATTAATGATTTATTTGGAGAGATTTAATAAGAATTCGAGTAGGGAAGCTAAACCTATTAGTTGCAAAACATTTCGTTATACTTAACTGAAAAGCAACAGATAGTTTTTAAACTCTGATAAAATATATAAGACATTCAAATGAGGAGGCAAAATGGCTATCAAACTGACAAGTCTTGCAACATGCTCTGGCTGAGCGTCGAAATTTAGTCCTTTGGACCTGCTC
>JAGUWT010000017.1 GCA_020062205.1 Thermodesulfovibrionales bacterium | reverse complement strand
TACAGGAGGCTACGAGACTCGGGCTCGATGCCAGCACAGAGGACGTTACAGAGGCTGTAGAAAATGTAAAGAAGAAGTATTCCATGACACAGGCTGATTTTGTCGCATCTCTTCAGAAAGAGGGCTTAACCTTCGATGAATATAAAAAAAGGCTTTCTGAACAGATTACGATCAGTAAGATTGTCGGCCATGAAATCAAAAACAAGGTTGTCGTCTCTGATGATGATATAAAAAAATATATTGATGCAAACAAGGATATATTCAGTGGTGGAGAAGCATATAAGCTCAGACAGATATTTTTCATGAGACCTGCTCAGAATTCAGATAGAAAGATGATTGAGGAAAGGGCTTCTGTGGTTTTGGAGAGACTGAAGGCAGGCGAGGAATTCTCATTACTTGCAATGGAATATTCAGAAGACCCTTCAGGAAGGATCGGGGGAGATCTTGGTATTATAAAAAAAGATCTCATGGCAAAGGAATTCATTAAGGTGGTTACTACGATGAGGGCAGGAGATTTCAGTATGCCATTCTGGACTGAGAACGGGCTTCATATCATAAAGCTCGACGCCAAAATCTCTGAACACAATAAAGATGACGTAAAAGAGGATATAAGGAAACAATTAACTGAGGAGCAGTTTTCAGAAAGGTATAAAAGCTGGATAAAAGGCTTAAGAGAGAAGGCTTATATCGAGGTAAAGTTATAGATACAACTTTCGCAGAACCACTAATACAAACGCATTAAATGAAGTGTTATTGCGAGGAGCAGAGCGACGAAGCAATCCCAAAGACGAGATTGCCACGCCCTTCGGGCTCGCAATGACAATGTAACAGCACTTGGTGCGTTGACTATAGTTGATGCCTGAAAATAAAGAAACAATACTATCGGCGATTGCAGGGATCAAGTTACGTTTAATTGCAGGGATCAAGTTACGTTTAGAGGAAATGGATAAGAAACGAGAACAATTACTCAAAGACTTAGAGAGTTTACAATATAAACTTTATTCGATTGAACACCTTAATACACTAATAACCGCATCACTACCAACCGTTAATGCCCAATCGACACCACAACAAAAAATATCACTATTCCACAGTTTATTTCGGGGGCGAGAAGATGTTTACTCACGATTATGGATAAGCAAAAAGACTGGGGCTAAAGGATATAGCCCAGTTTGTGAGAATGAATGGATAAACAGTATTTGTAAAAAACCTGCAGTAAAGTGTAGTAATTGTGAAAATCGTAAGTTTTCTCAGTTGACCGATGATGTAATCCAAAAACATCTAAATGGGAACATAACTATTGGTGTTTATCCTTTGCTTCAGGATGAAACCTGTTATTTCCTTGCTATTGATTTTGACAAAGAGACCTGGCAGGATGATGTGAAAGCCTTTATGGGGACCTGCAAACAGAAGGGTATTTCTGCATTTCTTGAGCGTTCTCGTTCGGGTAACGGAGGACATGTCTGGATATTCTTTGCAGAACCAGTATCAGCAGGTCTCGCCAGACAAATGGGAACATTTTTAATAACTGAGACTATGAATCAACGACATCAACTTGATATGAAAAGTTATGATCGTCTTTTCCCGAATCAGGATACATTGCCAAAGGGTGGTTTCGGAAACCTTATAGCACTTCCCCTACAAAAGATTCCGATAGAAAACGGTAATAGTGTTTTCATAGATGAAAATTTCATCCCTTATGCTGACCAATGGGTATATTTATCAAGTGTGAAAAAGATGACACGTAATGAAATCCAATTATTTATGGATAACGTAACAAAAACAGAAGATATTTTGGGAATACGTACCGGTCAAACTGACGAAGATACCAAGCCATGGGAAAAGACTTTTTCCTATAAAAAAACCTTTGGAAAACTTTCATGTAAATTGCCGGAAAAAGTGAGCATAGTGCTGGCGAACCGACTTTACATAAAAAAAGAAGTCCTGCCGTCACAACTCTTAACCCAGATCAAAAGGCTTTCTGCCTTTCAGAACCCAGAATTTTACAAAAAACAAAGTATGCGATTTTCTACTGCTATGACACCGAGGATAATCTGTTGTGCAGAATATATAGAAGATTATCTCGCAATACCCAGAGGCTGTCTTGATGACCTCAAAAGCCTTCTATCAGAAAACAAAATATTACTTGAAATTCAAGACAAACGATTCGACGGTAACTATTGCAATTTCAATTTTAAAGGCGAACTTACAGAAGATCAGAATGAGGTATTTAATAAATTATTTAAACATGAAATTGGCACTTTTGTAGCTCCTCCCGGTATTGGTAAGACTATAATAGGAATACGTCTTATAGCTGCAAGGAAAATCAATACGCTTGTTCTCGTTCATCGCAAACCACTTCTTGAGCAATGGCGCACACAGATAGCTACCTTCCTCGAGATACCCATTAAAGAGATAGGCCAGATTGGAGGAGGTAAGTATAAAGCAACCAATGTTATTGACGTTGCAATGCTTCAAAGCTTAGACAAACAGGGCGAAGTGGACATGAGGATTAAGAACTATGGACATATAATCGTTGATGAAT
>JAGUWT010000018.1 GCA_020062205.1 Thermodesulfovibrionales bacterium | reverse complement strand
ATTTGTTGATGTGAAAGCACTCTTTACCACCAGAAGAGGCACGAGTATGGTACCGATATGGGGTACCGGTGGACGGAGGTTTTAATTCGAGAGAATTCACCCGCGGGATAAATATTCAGTTATTATTGATGCAAAGATCGTTGATTTAAAAAACCGCAAAGTTGTCTGGCAGAATAGAATCTTCAAAAAAGCAAACATTGAATCTGAAACAATCCTCACAAATCTGCTTACGGTGGGAAAGCAATGCTGGCAAAGGTTATTTCCATATCAGCTGAAGGGAACATCATGAAAATTATCCCTGAAGATGATGGCACATACTTTCATCCTTAATCTTTTCATCCCTTTGAGCTTTCTTTCAAGAAGGTAGATCAATAAATCGTATATCCTGAAGAAAGCTAAACCGTGAACGGACTTCATCTGCCTCACGGGGATTTAACTCGCCAATTATCATTTCTGCTGTTTCATTGCCGGCACAGATATTGTTGCCCAATGAATCGTATATTCGGGATGCTCCTGGATAGTCAATACCGTTCCCGTCGATTCCTGTACGGTTTACCCCAATGATAAAACACTGGTTTTCTATTGCACGTGCCCTGAGTAATGCCTCCCAATGGTCTTTCCGTGAAGTCGGCCAATTGGCAATGACAAAGATTGCCTGCACCTTTTTTGCAACCTTTCTGAAAACTTCAGGAAACCGTAAGTCATAGCAGATGAAGATACTTGAGGGCATTCCATCAACAGTGAATGTAATGATATCATTCCCAGCAATGTAGTACTGGTCTTCCTTTGCAAGGGGAAATGGGTGTAGTTTTGTAAATTTTGCAATGACATTCCCTTCTGTATTGTAAATTGCGGCTATATTTCTGCCTTTCTCCCTGTTCATTTCCCATATCGGAAATCCTGCAATGATATTTATCCGATACTGTTTTGCCATCTGAGATAAAAAGGATGTTGTTTCTCCATTCTCAGGCTCTCCGATTCTAAAGATATTCATGGAGAAACCTGTATTAAACATCTCAGGAAAGACAATGATGGTGCAACCATGTTCAGAGGCCTCTTTTATAAATGTTTCTGCCCTCTTGTAATTTTCCTTTTTGTCTTCCCATTGAATGTTCATTTGAATCAGGGCTATTTTCATTTTAACTTCTGTATCTGAATTTCTTTGTTCTTCCATCCCTGAATAACCTTGTAAAGCCCTCTATCTTTCTTTTATTCATCTCCTCTTCTTCTTTACCCAAACATTGCAAAAAAATAATTTCGTGTACACTTCCTGTTTTACTGTCATTCCGGCTCTTGTCCCCGCTAAGTCGGGGATCGGTCCGGAATCTTTCTTATGTCTCAGAAGGATTCTCGACAAGCGAGAATGACAATGTTGCATATGCAAATCATAAAAATCATATGCTTCAGGAGTCCACTTGTGGTGAATTCCTGCTTCACATATGAAGAAGTCTGTAAACCTGCTATATACAATGCTCCTGAACGATCAGGATACCAAATTTATGCAACGTTTAGGTTTGCTGACTTTCTCCTCGTTTCTTCCATAAAACCAGTAAGTCTTTGTCTCGTAATCTACTTCGTATAAGGCTTTCCCTATTTTGAGAATTTCAGTCATTTGTTCATGTGTTGTTCCAGTATAATACATTATGTCTAACCTGTGGAGTATGGTGAGAAAATTTTATGAAATTCAAACATGCCATACAGTGAAAAGAATTGCCCAGTGTTGATAATAAGAACTATAAAACATTTCTCTTACCATAAGTGGCTGTTTCTTCAGAAATATAAAATTCAATTCGGGTTTTAGGATAGCTATATGTTTGGGTCTGTTTCTTTTTGCTTCTAACTTTAGGTTTAGTATTATTATTTCTATTTCTTAACATTTTCTGTTTAGTGAACGGTTTAATTGATTCCTCGTAATATTCCTTTCTCGATATCGAGTATATTCAGCTCTATACTCTTAGACAGCTTGCGATTTCTTGTATTTCCAAGCCTCTTTTCTGAAATGACTGCAATGGCGTCATAATTTTTATTTTTAGCTGCCTTAAATAAATCTTTATCTAATTTAAATCTTACCTTTAACGGTTCTTTTGCATTGCCATTTATCAAGGCCCTATGAGCAACCATTTGTGGAGAATTTTTACCAAATAATAATCTTATTATGTTCTCTTCGGTGTCGACTAAAGGATTCGACACGTTCACCTTAATTGGTTCGTCAAGAGGACGACCATAAAATTCACATTCCTTATATGATGAGGCCAGAAATATACCTCTTTTTTTATAGGCTTTTTTATCTGCTGGTGGTGAATGCCACCATTTTCTTTTATTAAGTTGATCAGCAAAGGTTAATGCTTTCATCATCTTAATTTCTCTATACGCATTCTATTTAGAATTTAAAAAATTTGTCTATCTGTTGCAAGTCGTTAATATCATAAAACGAATTAGCGTCTTATTTTATCATAAGCGGTATTATTTTGGAGATACAAGGAGAAGCAAGTTTTATTACCAATTGCATATAAAGTCATGGAACGCTTTATAAAGGTTGGATTTATGTTGAAGGAAGACATCATTAAAATCCAGCCTAGATGTAAAGCAACTGGTTTCTGGATAAAGAAATCAAAATTGTATAACTTTCTCTTAATAATGCATGAGCATATTTTTGTGTTTTATAAAACTTAAAGAAGTACGAAAAAATCCCAATGGGATAAGGTCTTGTTTTTTGAAATCCACTTTTTTCTGTCAAATCAATCCCTCTCCAAAAAAGTTCAAAAGTTCCATAGTACGGAAGTGCCATAGCGCCAAAGCCAAAAATGCAAAAGTTCAATACTCAAAAGTGCGACAGAGCAAAAGTATAGAAGCACAAAAAAGGATGGATCTATGTGCCGGAAGATGAGTAAGGGGAAGTGATCTTATGCCTGATGATTACGGTGCAAATGTGCCCTTACAAGTCGGGCCTCTTCATAGCTTACCATACCGTTGAAATGTTCTACGACAGGATTAAGGTTCCATCCTTCGATGGACAGGAAAAATTCCTCGATCTTCAGGCGCTTTCCGGGATCGACAAGACGGTCCATATCAATATCACGACCGTCCAGGATCAGACGTTCCATGTGGGATGCTATGGTGGAGGGCGCGAGACTGCGCAGTTTGGCGATGTCTTCAAGGGACATCCCTCCCTTGAAAAACTCATAGGTCTCTTCGACTGTTTCACCCTTTTTCTTCTTTTGCATAAGAACCGCACGGCCGGGATCCCCGGATTCCCCTCCTAAAATCGATATCCCGGGGTTTTCATCAAGATAGAGTTTTATCTCCCGGATAAAATCCTTGCCATACCGTTCAAGCTTGGCTTCACCAACGCCGCTTATCTTTCTCATGTCGGATAATGTCGAAGGAAAGCGCCTGCACATCTCATACAGGGTCCTGTCTGAAAATATGATATAGGGAGGGACCTTCTGCCCTTCCGCAATCCTTTTTCTAACATTACGAAGCCTCTCGAAAAGTGTCCTGTCATATCCCTCAAATTCGACCCTTTCCTTCGGGGTCTTCGCCTTTACCTCCTCTTTCCTCAACGCCATGATCCTTTCCCCGCCGAACAGGATATCGGAACCCTTTTGTGTAATCTTCAGCACAGGATAAGGATCACCTTGCTGCATGACGGCCTCCTGTGCAATGAGTTCATCAACAACAGACCGCCAGTATTTTTTATCCCTTCCTTTGCCCGTGCCGTAGGTCTTGATCTCGTTATGTCTAAGCTCGCGGATTCGCTTTGTATCCGCGCCGGTCACGATATCAATAATATGGCCTATCCCGAAGCGCTGCCCCGTTCTTGATATGGCCGACATTATTATCTGCGCGTCGGTGGTGATGTCGATCTGTTCAACTGATCCGGAACAGATATCGCAGGCACCGCAATTATCACGGGGATAGTCCTCTCCGAAAAATGCGAGAAGTTGTCTTCTTCTGCATACGTTGTGCGACGCGAAGCCCACGGTCTGATTCAGCTTCTGGATCGCAATGAAACGTTCTTTGTCGTCCGTTATCTCGTTGATGAAATAACGGATCTTGGGGATATCGCCCCTTCCGAAAAAGAGGAGGCAGTGGGCCGGCTCTCCGTCACGGCCGGCTCTCCCTGTCTCCTGGTAATAGGCTTCGATATTCTTCGGGAGGTCGGCATGGATAACAAAGCGCAAATTCGATTTATCGATGCCCATGCCGAAGGCGATGGTTGCTACCATCACCTGCACTTCATCCCTGTTGAACGCCTCCTGGTTCTTGTTCCGTTCATCAGCGGATAAACCGGCATGGTAGGGCAGCGCAGCGATTCCCTTTGATTTCAGGAAATCGGCTGTCTCCATTACCGAATCGCGGGTTGTCCGGTAGATAATCCCTGATTCGCCCGGACGATCCCTGAGAAACTCAAGTATTTGCAATTCTACCCTCGATTTTGCCTTAACCTCATAGAAGAGGTTCGGACGGTTAAAGGATGCGCGTACTATATGCGGTTTTCTGAGGCCGATCTTATTAATGATATCCTCTTGAACCCTTTGGGTCGCGGTTGCTGTAAAGGCTGCAACCGGCGCGCCGGGAAACATCTCCGGAATAAGAGAAAGACCGAGATAATCCGGACGGAAATCATGTCCCCATTCAGATATGCAATGGGCCTCGTCTATGGCAAAGAGGGAGATGGCAGCAGTCTTCAGCCTTTCGAGGAAATGCGGCATCGCAAATCTCTCGGGGGCGATATAGAGCAGCCTTATCTTGTTGTATTTCAACATGCGATAGACATCGGACACCTCATCGGCATCCATCGAACTGTTCATAAACGCGGCCTGTATCCCGTTTTCAACCGCTGCGTCCACCTGATCTTTCATCAGCGAGATGAGCGGACTGATGACGACCGCCGTGCCGTGCATCACCGTTGCAGGCAACTGGTAGCATAAGGATTTCCCGCCGCCTGTGGGCATCACGGCAAAGACGTCCCTGCCGTCGAGGATGTTCTTGATGATGGATTCCTGGTTCGGACGGAATGACTGAAAGCCGAAGACGGTCTTTAGTGTGTCGTGTATCGTGGATTCATGGTCTCTGCTGGTCTGGATCATCGGCAGTTATTTTAACATAAGGATAAAAAGCGCAAAAACGCGGAAGGATGATTTTCATCCGCATCCTCAGGAGAGTATGTTCTGAAAGAGTATTCTCTCATCATGCGTTTAATTCTCTTTTTATCACGGGCGAGTTCACGGTTGGCAAGAAGGCCGATGATAAGAAAATATGGGAAACGTCTCTCTATCTCCCCATCTGGTATAAGCCGAATCCAGTAAACCTCTTCAATCTCTTATCCTCCTTTGTGTGTTTGATAGCCTATGGCTCTGCCAATACCGTTTGTCCCGTCTATAATAGCCACTTAAAGGCATCTTCCCATTGGACAGGGTACTGGCCGGGAGCATCCGGCAGTTCAGACTGAGTCACTTTGACGGACCCCATTAGCCACAGATGCTCCCGCT
>JAGUWT010000120.1 GCA_020062205.1 Thermodesulfovibrionales bacterium | reverse complement strand
TATTGGCGAAGTCTCCTGCGGCAAGGAGTTAAGCCTTGCCACAGGAGACAATTCGGATTAGCCTTCGCAGCACATGCGTTTTATTCTTTTCTTCCCTGATGGTGAAACGGCCAGGACGACCTCAACCTTGTTGCCGCAGAAGCTACAGACCTGCTGTCTATTTTTTGAATCTGCCCTTGCGCTGACATCAGTCTTTGATTTTCCTTTTTCTGCCATAGTGCTCCCTCCTTTCAGTTTTTCAAGTCAGTAAGTAAACCATCATACATTTCCTTATGCATTCACCAGGCACACAATTTCCTTATCAATTATCCTTGACTGGATTGGTACATCCGGTGCGGGCTTAACGCACAGCAGGAAATTTAACCAAACTTAATATAATAACCAAAATTATAGATTATTTGTCAATAGAAGTATCGGGGAAAAAAATTTAAGAAAGGATGATCTTTTTCCGCATAAGTCTGAAGGGATAGGGAGCAAGTATAATAACGACAGTAAAAATCCATACCATATCCCATGTGCAGATAGCTAATCTTCCTGATGATAATCCTCTACAAATATTCACGAGATGATAAAGTGGTGTAAAAAAGGCTATCTTTGAGACAACAGGAGGAAGATTATCCAGGGGGAAAAAGATCCCTGAGAAAAGGAACATCGGGGTCATAAACAATGTATAGAAATAATTAAAGGAATCTATGCCGGGAATGATAGCAGTAAAGATAACAGATATCTCTGCAAAGATGAATCCTGACATGAAAAGTAAGGGGATTGTAAGTATTATCAATGGTGAATCCACCAGACCGAAAAGGGATATCACGATAATAATAATGGCTCCATACAAAAGGCTCTTTGTAGCTCCCCATATAAGTTCGCCTGCCACAAGGTCGTCGAGGTTAACAGGGGTTGCAAGGATTGCATCAAAGGTCTTCTGATATGTCATTCTGACATATGTTCCATATGTGCATTCATAGATTGCTGCAAACATGGATGACGATGCAATGATGCCAGGGGCTATAAATTTTATGTAAGGAGTGCCATTGATTTCTTTTACAAATGCACCAAGTCCGAGCCCCAGGGCTGCAAGATAGAGAATTGGCTTAACAAAATTCAGTGCTATGCTCGATTTATACAATTTTGTATAAACCGTGAAATTCCTCTGCCATAACCCCTATTCGTGATTTTATAGAACTTGGTTCTTTAGTCACATCCATATCAAATACCTTGACCTCACCAGATGTGGGTGGCATAAAGCAATAAATGATGCGCATAACCGTTGTCTTGCCAGCACCGTTTGGCCCGAGGAATCCGAAACATTCAGCCTTCACGATTTCAAAGTCTACGTTATCCACTGCTCTCAGAGAGCCATAATCCTTTGTCAATCCTTTTGCAGTAACAATGTCCATAAAGATAATATTAGCAGAGTTGATAAATTCTTTCTGAATTTGGGTGTTATATTACTGTAGCTCTGAAAGGGAGAGAATACTAACTCGAACCAACCTTGATTTTATGTCTGCCTTTTCATTAATCTTAATAGGAGAGGCTCTTGCAAAAGTCTCGCCACAGAAAGAGTTCAATAACTAAGAACGAGGGACTAAGAACTTCGAGAGGTTGACAAAAATACTTCTTATTTCTTACTTCTCAGGTCTCACTTATATTCTCTGTGTTCTCTGTGGCTTGAATGAAAAAGGGTCAAGAGATCGTGGAGAGATGCCCGAGAGGCTGAAGGGGCACGACTGGAAATCGTGTGTGGGGTTTAAAAGCCTTACCGGGGGTTCAAATCCCTCTCTCTCCGCCAGTTCTTCTTTCTGCAGTCCGTGAACGGCCCTGCGCAACAGACGATGTGAACCCCGTCAGGTCCGGAAGGAAGCAGCGGTAAGCATTTTATCTGTGTGCCGCAGGTAGCCGCTCACGGACTGCAGAAAGAAGAAATGGGCTATTTAGTCTTAGCAAGAAAATGGAGACCTCAGGGGTTTGATGACCTCATTGGCCAGGAATCCATCATACGCATCCTCAAAAATTCGATAGAACAGGGGAAGATCGCACACGCCTACCTCTTCTCCGGTCCAAGAGGAGTTGGGAAAACCTCTACAGCAAGGATTCTTGCAAAGGCGCTGAACTGTAAGGATGGGCCGACATCTATTCCCTGCGGCTCCTGTCCATCCTGCGTATCAATAACAGATGGTTATTCTGTAGATGTGATGGAGATAGATGGTGCATCGAACAATAGTGTCAATGATATACGAGACCTCAGGGAAAGGGTGAAATATGCACCTGCAGGAGGAAGAAATAAAGTCTATATTATTGATGAATCCCATATGCTGTCAGATTCGGCGTTCAACGCCCTCTTGAAAACCCTTGAGGAACCACCACCTCATGTTATCTTTGTCCTTGCTACAACAGCTCCGAAAAAGATACCTTCAACGGTACTTTCACGGTGCCAGCATCTGCCCTTTAGAAGAATACCCCTTCAGAAAATAAAGGAAAGGCTAAAAAAGATATCAGATGTCGAGGGGATAAACATCTCTGGTCCAGCGCTCGAATTGATTGCAAGGGATGCTGATGGAAGCCTTCGTGACTCGCTCACTATCCTGGATCAGCTATCGTCCTTTTCATCCGATATTAATGAGTCAGATGTGAAAGATTTGCTCGGGATAGCAGACTTTGAACTCCTTTCCCGAATTTCTGAAGCCTTGATTAAGGGGAAACGCGAAGAGATCCTGAAGATTATCGATGAGCTGGTAGAAAAAGGTACTGACATGAAATCCTTTACAAAAGAGCTTGTCCAGTTCTTCAGGGATCTTTTGGTTGCAAGTGTTATAAAAAGACCTGAAGAAGCACTTGATGTCAGTCAAGAGGAAATGGATGTAATAAAAGATATTATAAGCAGGACTTCTGAAGACCAGCTTACGCTCTTACTCTCAGAAATAATGAAGGCAGAGATAGAGGTAAGGAATGCATCATCGCCACGGCTTGCCCTCGAAATGTCCCTCATACGGATGAGTTTTTTGAGAGATATGAAACCTCTGAAGGAAATCATAGAAAATTTAGAGACATATATACACCATCACCCTCATGATAAGAAGACACATGAACCTCTTCGACCCGACGAAAAAGACGAAAAAAAAGAAGGAAGTTTCTGGGATAAGGCCCTCAAAAAACTGGATGCCCCACTTGCCTCCATCCTCTCACAGACGAAGTTCAAACGTTCAGGTGATGCACTGACCATTATCCTGAATGGGAACAACTCGCTCTTCATTGATTCTATTGAAAAAAATGTGAAGGTGATAGAACAGATTTTTTCAGAAGAACTGAATACCAAAATCCAGATAAAGATAGAGGCTGTAAAAGAAAAGGTGATTTCCAAAAAAGACCTGAAGAAAAAGGTGATGGAAGAGCCGATTGTGAAAGAGGCCCTCGAGCTTTTCGAGGGGAGAATTGTGGATGTGATTCC
>JAGUWT010000066.1 GCA_020062205.1 Thermodesulfovibrionales bacterium | reverse complement strand
TTCCTTTGCGATTAATGTTTTTCGAAATACTCATAGAAGGCCGATGTCAAAAATAGGAGGATGAGCAAAAGCAAATTGGAAATATCTCTTTTTGTTATACATAACGACATTAATTTCATGTCATTCCCGCAAGCGAAGCGCGTCGGGAATCCTTCTTTTACGGAAAGATTCCGGACAAGCCGGAATGACAAAATGCGGCTGACTTATGTCGCTGAGTATATAACCACGAAAACATTTCGATAACCATCAGGTAAAATCATAATTGTATTTTGGACCTAAATTGAGCGATTCTAATCCCCCTCCCCTCGCCCCTCCCGCCAGGGGAGGGGATTTATATAGATATTCCCTCCCACTTGACGGGGGAGGGTTAGGGTGGGGGTGTTTGATAATAAATTCAACAAGTTATATTATTAAGAATCGCTCAATTTAGGTTGGAGGAACGTGAAAGGCAAGGTAGTCTCTATCAATATAAGCGATAAAAAAGGTGTCAGGAAGAAACCTGCTAAAGAAGCTTTTATTCAAACAAATTATGGCATTGAAGGCGATGCACATGCTTCTTCACAATGGCATAGACAAGTAAGTCTGCTGGCGTTGGAAAGTATTCAGAAGATGCAGGCTATGGGATTGAAAGTAAGTCCGGGTGATTTTGCAGAGAATATCACAACAGAGGGGATTGACTTGCCTAAACTTCCTGTTGGGACAAAAATTACTATTGGTAAAAATATAGAAGTCGAGGTAAGCCAGATAGGCAAGAAATGCCATACACGATGTGAAATATACAATCAAGCCGGTGATTGTATTATGCCAAAAGAAGGGATTTTTGTTAAGGTTCTGAAAGGTGGCAAGATTAAAGAGGGAGACAATATCACAGTAATAAGTAAGCATTAACCGTTACCTCTACCCCTTGATATGATACTAAGAATCTCTAAACTTATTTTCATAGCTCTCCTGTTTGTTTTCATCTTCGGTCTCTTTTCAGTAAAAATCTGGGACCCTGATTTCTGGTGGCACCTGAAGACAGGAGAATACATTTTCCAGGCTAAATCTCTGCCCGAACATGACCCATTTGCATTTACCTCACTTCCCAAAGACCCAATCAATCCTGAATCCAAACGCATTAAATTTACTCTCACCCAATACTGGCTTGCACAGCTTATCTTTTACTGGATATATAAGGCTTTTAGTTTTCAGGGAATAATTTATATGAGGGCATTCATCCTCACCCTGCTTATCCTGCTGATCTATAAAGGCATAAGGAGAGAGAATGGAGGGTTTTATGCTTCTCTTGTGCTTCTTATCCCGGCAGTAATAATATTCAAAATTTTTACAGGTGAAAGACCCCAGCTCTTTTCATTCTTATTCGCTTTTTTATTGGTTTATTTATTAGAAGGCTTCAGACTACACGCTACACGCTACACGCTACCCGCTACACGCTATCTTCTCCCCATTCCCTTTCTAATGCTCATCTGGGCAAATATGCATGGGGGTTTCGTCTTAGGAATCATTATAATCCTTGTATATATTATCTCTGAAACCATAAAATTTATTATTAAAAGATTCGGGCATTCTCTTCCTCCTAATTTACTTAAGCATTTAGTCATTATAGGCATATTTTCTATAATCCTCTCCTTCATAAACCCGAATGGATACAATGTTGTCCCGGTTTTGACAGAACTTAAAAAAAGCCTCTATTTAGGAATGATCACAGAAGCTCGACCTCCTTTTTTTTTCATCAAGATGAGGTTTTACAACCTGGAATTGGTTACTTATGTTTTTCTTTTATCAATATGTATTTTGTTCGTTTTGATAAATATAAAGAGACCGGATCTTACCGATATATTACTGCTTTCCGTCTTTACTGCAATGAGCTTATCAGCAGTACGTGCCATCCCCTTTTTCACGTCAATAGCTGCTCTTATGGTCGCACGCTATGGGGTTAAAACAATTGAACAATTAAAAGGTAGAGAGGGAATAAAAGATATTCTGCAGAGAGTTGAAAAGAGACGGGTGATTCTGAAGTCTGCTTTTCTAAACACGTTATTCCCATCTCTCATCTCCATTATTCTTTTATTTATATTAGTCAAAGGAGATTTTTTTTCCCAGGATGGAATAATAAAGAATAGATACCCGGAAGGGGCAGTAAAATTTCTAAAGGAAAACAGGCTAAAAGGAAATATGTTCAATCCATATGTCTGGGGCGGTTATCTTATATGGACACTTTATCCCGAATACAAAGTTTTTGTAGATGGAAGAGGACTTATTGAAGAGGTCTTTTTTCAGCAAGTAAAAATAATGGGTGCTCGTTCACAGGTTTTATATGGCCTTCCGGAATGGAAGGCATTCTTGAAGGTTTATGAAGTTGATTTTATCATAACATTTTCTGTTGATGAAATTTCCGGAAGGTTAAGTCCTTTAATTCCTGCCCTGATGAACGACTCTGAGTGGCACCTGATTTATATGGATAATATCTCCCTGATCTTTCTTAGAGAAAATCCTGAGGATATGGAAGCAATGAAACGGCTTGAACTACCAAAGGAATGGGCATGGAACGAGGTAATAACTGAAGCAACTATTAAATCAAAAATATTCAAGGGAAATAGTAATTTTTATATAACAATCGGAGATGCATTTGTTAAGAAAAATTCTTATGCAGATGCAAAAACTGCTTATTTGAAGGCCATGGAAATGAACCCTGAAAGCAGTATCGTCAAGGAGAAATTAAATTTTCTTAATGCTTTTGACCATTAATATATTTGGTTCTTCTGGCTTTTGTGTGGAGATTTCTGTCATTCCCGCTTGCCCCGTTAGAAATAAGCTTTCTAACGGGGCTTGTCGGGAATCCTTCTTGCTAAAATAGATGTAAGATGGGAAAACACTTTGCAGTATACATTATGGCAAATGCCAGACCAACCCTTTATGTAGGGGTAACAGATGATTTAATAAGAAGAGTTTACGAGCATAAGAATAATCTTAACCCTCACTGTTTTACAGCAAAATACTATCTGCACAGACTTGTATATTATGAGTTTTGTGAGAATAGTTTCAGTGCTATAATCAGGGAAAAACAGATAAAGAATATGAGCAGACAGGTGAAGGTAGCACTTATCAGGAAGAGCAATCCTACGCTGAGGGATTTATATGAAGATATTGCAGGAAGGATTCCGGACAAGCCGGAATGACAATAAGAGGGATGACAAGGGTTCTGTCATTCCCGCCTGTCGGGAATCCTTCTTTAATAACGTACAGAGACGTATAATTTCTACCTGTCACTGAATGGTTACGAAGAACCATATATTTAAACCCGAATTACGCAAGGTATCCGTCAAAACATTATAAACTGTCACCCTGAACTCGTTTCAGGGTCTCAAAATAAGTGATGTTCAAGAGATGCTGAAACAAGTTCAGCATGACATTCGAAGAAACCCTTTCGTAATTTGTGTTAATTTGTGTTAAAATAAACAATAAGGAGATGTGCTATGACGAAAGAAGTTAAGAGATATATTTTATCTTTTATTATATTTAGTGTTTTTGCCTTCCTTATACCATGCTGCGGTGGGGGCGGTGGATCTAAAGATACCGGTAGCAATGGAGGTGCTGGACTTCCTAAGGCACCAGGTAATATTTCCATATATGTAAGAACACTCAAAAAGATAGAAATCTCATGGAATGATAATTCCACGAATGAAACAAAATTCAGGATTTACAGATGTGAGGGCAAGGGATGCTCTCCGAATGGACATCTGAAATACATCCCCCCGGATGAGACCCTTTTCATTGAAACATCTGCTAAACAGGGCATGACATACTGTTACAAAGTATGTGCTACTAATACAGCAGGCGAGAATTGTTCCGGTCATGTATGTGTAACTACGGCAACAGTCCTGAGTATCGGATATGACGAAGTAATGAATCCTCAGATTGCAGCAGATTCTCTTGGCAATATCTTTGTTGTATGGGAGCAATTTATTACTGTAGAAACCTATATAGAAACCTATTATGTAAATGCAGTCTACGCACGGCGATATGCTGCGAGCACAAGGACATGGGGACCTGTTACTAATCTTATAGACAAGAATTTAGGAGATGCCTATAACCCCCATGTTGCTATGGACACTGCAGGCAATGCAGTTGCGGTATGGGAGCAGGATTTCAGAATATATGCAAGACGGTTTAGTGCAAGCACGAATACATGGGGCATTATTTATAATCTTGATGATGGCACTGCTGAGGCAGAGCTTCCACAGGTTGCAATGGATTCAAATGGTAATGCAATTGCAGTATGGGAGCAGGGGGTATTGGGGCAGGATTTCAGAATATATGCAAGACGGTTCAATGCAAGCACTGCAACATGGGAAACCATTTATTCTCTTGATGATGGTTTGGGTTATGCAGAATTTTCCCGTATTGTCATGTACCCAAATGGTAATGCAATCGCTGTCTGG
The DNA here is from genome assembly GCA_020062205.1 of Thermodesulfovibrionales bacterium. GTDB lineage: Bacteria > Nitrospirota > Thermodesulfovibrionia > Thermodesulfovibrionales > SM23-35 > VGWY01. The sequence goes on along the minus strand of JAGUWT010000066.1, from coordinate 1,446 downwards.
CAGCAGGACTACAGTATTTATGCCAGTCACTTTGTGCCAGGGACTAACTGGGGTGAACCTTTCTTGCTCGAAACAGGGGAAAAAAATGCAGAGGGGCCACAGATTGCAATAAACCCTGATGGGTATGCTATGGTCATATGGCAGCAATACGATATAAATTCAAATATTTATGCAAAGCGATACAACCCTTTAACTGGCAAATGGGGCCAGACTAAAACTGTTGACTCCAGCCATAAAGATGCCCTTTATCCGCGTATCGCAATAAATCCCTCCGGTAATGCCTTTGCTGTGTGGGAGCAGGATTTCAGAATCTATGCAAACAACTATTCAGCATTTACAGATGAATGGGACGTTGCTGTTCCAATTGATGATGGTTCAACAGTTGTGTATAACCCGAGAATTGCCATGGATGCAAATGGAAATGCTGTTGGTCTCTGGGAGCAGTATGATTATGATGAAGGCTATTATGTCATCTACATCAACTTTTATGATGCCAATCGAATAATGTGGACCGGCCCTGCCCCTTTAAGTGTCAGGGAAGGAGATTCCTATGAACCGCAGGTTGCAGTGGATTCAAATAGTAATTTTATCGGTGTCTGGCTATATGATGATGGAGAATATTATAGTGTTTATTCACACAGAATAGAGTGACCTTCCATATCATTTCAAAAGAGGCTCTTGCAAAAGTCCTGTCTTTGGTAGCCGCAGGCTTTAGCCTGCGTTAATGGCGCAACCTAAAGGTTGCGGCTACCACCTCCTCTCCCTTGATGGGAGACTCTCTACTATCTCCCCTCCCTTGCCTGCCCCGCTTTGCGGAGCAAGGCCGGGGATGGGAGGGGACTTCGTCGTGAGCTCAGTCGAACGATGAAGGGGAGGATGAAAATAAGTTTAAGAATCACCCCCACCCTAACCCTCCCCCATCAATGGGGAGGGAATTTTATTGTTTTTATACATGACGACATAAATCTTTTCGCATCGCAAGGACTGCTTATACCCCGTAAAACTGTCATTCCGGCTTGTCCGGAATCTTTCCGGAAGGATTCCCGACGCGCTTCGCTTGCGGGAATGACAATAATGCGACATTATTTATGACGCTATGTATATACTGAAATGTATAGATTTTAAACGAATTTTTATGATAGATTATATTGTTACGAAGGAGGTCATTAGTAAGACGGTATTCTTAACGCTTTTTTGTCATTGCGGCTTGTCCGCAATCCTTCCGACTCTTGTCCCCGCCCTGTCGGGGATCGGTTCGGAATCCTTCTTTTCAGAGAGATTCCAGACAAGCTGGAACGACAAGCGGGAATGACACACAATGTAGCCTTACTTGTGAACTTCTTAGTTTTTCTTTAAGGAGGTAGCCTTCATGAAGGTTTTTGCATATGCATGTATCTTCCTTTTATCACTGTCACTCATTTTTATTATACATGCTGATAATGCCCT
>JAGUWT010000229.1 GCA_020062205.1 Thermodesulfovibrionales bacterium | reverse complement strand
GAGACACGTGTCCAATCAGGTTCTTCTTTCTTTGCCTCTATTGCCATTGATATTAAATTTCCTGGCATTATATGGGGTGTTACTTTAAGACTTAAGGTATAGTCTTTAAATTCTGTGGATATAGTTCCTTCAGGTGTGAGTTTTCTGATGGGGATACTATCACCTTGTGAAATGGTAGCTTCATGATAATCTAATGTCATTATCCTCGGATTTGAAACAATCTTACCCTTTCCTAATGTCTGTAATGCAGAAATCTGAAAGTCGAGTCCCAGTGTTCTCGCAGGGTTCAGGACTCCAAAATTGAATCCAGAACCGGAACCTGGGCTTGCACCTGATGGGAAGTCAACCATATAGTTACTTCCCGTAATTGGTCCTCTGTTGAGTCCTGAAAATCCTTTCACCTGGAAGAGGGAGTCTGGAGACTTTAAATTTAATCCCCATGAGATTCCCAAATCCTTCACATCTGATTGATTTACCTCGACAATCCTTGCCTCTATCATTACCTGTTTAGTAGGCTGATCAATTACCATAATGAAATCTTCTATTTCAGAGATTTTACTTGGAATATCAGAAACTTTTAGAACATTTGTTATGGAATCAGCAATTGCATTTCCTCTTTTTGAAAGCAGTCTTATATTTTCGTCAAATCTATATGTATATGTAACTTCTTTTGTTTGTTTGTCTTCGATTCTCTGATATATATAACCTAACAAGTTCCATTTAATAGCTTCTGCTTTTGCATAAGATAAAGTGTATGTTTTACTCTCAAGAGGTAAGGCTTCTATTTCCTTTTGTTCGGCTTCCTTTATTTTCGCTAACTCTTCTTTTTCTTTCTTGAAGGTTTCAAATAGTAAAATTCTTATGATATTCCCTTCAAAACTTTTTGCGAGTGGAGGGGTTGCTGTTAATAATATGAGATCTAATGCCTGATCCCAGGGTACATTGATAAGCTTCATGGTTAACTTGCCTTTTACCTCAGGACTTACAACAATATTGTAACCACTGATGTCTGCCAGTAACCTGAATATGGGTACGATATCCGTGTCTTGAAAATCAAGAGATATCTTTTTCCCTGTATATTTGCCTTCTGCAATAAGTATCGCAATTTCTTCAGGCTCAATTTTTTCAATCTTTTCTTCTTGCGGTGCCATCTTTTGTGCTATTTGTGGAGCAGGAGGCTCTTGTTCCGATCTCTGCAGGGCTATGACAATCATATCTCCAGATGCGTTCACATCAAAATTTGTCTTTTCTTTAAGGTCAAAGACAAGTCGTACCTTGTCCTTGTATTTTCCTGGCCGGATGCCTTTCAGAGGTGAGATGACGGCAGATGGAACCTGAGCACCCATTGCCACATCAGGGATATCTATGACGATGCGGTTGTCTAAAGGGAAAACACTGGGTGTCATTGAACCATTGCCTTTAATCAAGACCCGAACACCTTGAGCAGACCTCTCAATGGTAATATCCTTGATTTCTGTAGCTTTTGGAAGTTTTATCGTTTCCTCTTTTTCCGTCTCTGCGACCTCTTCTTTCTGAACTTCTTTGACTTCCTTCACTTCTGCTGCTTCTTTGACTTCTTTAAAAACTGCTGACTGCTCCATAGGAGTTTCTTCTTTCTTTACCCTGATGGTGAGGGATTTATCCTTATACTCAGGCTCAACCATTGATGGTGTCTGAAGCAGCAATTCAAGTCTTGCCAGAAAAGAGGGAGACTCAACCTGTGAGGGAATTATTTCTGTTATTCCTGACTTGTCAGAAAGAATCCTGCTATTGAAAGCACCGATACTGGTATCAGGGAGGTCAACAACCATTTTATACGGGTCATCTGATCTGTATATCGTATAAACAAATGGTTTGCTCGCAGTGAGTGTGACGGAATAGTCCCGGATATCTATATTGGTTAATACGGGAGCTTCCTTCACCTGTGAAGTCGCTTTTACCCCACTGGTTGTTGCACAACCAAGGGTACTGATGAAAATGACCAAGAAAACTACAGAAAATAGGCTTTTGAATCTTAAATGTTGAATTTTAAGTTTTGAATTTTGTTTCATTCCCCCTCCTCCCTGCGGAGTTTCAATACTGTATCTACAGGTTTTATATCACCCCTATAATCCTTAATATATTCCCTTATGACAACGGTGTTCTTTGTTATCTGCTGTACCTTTCCATCATGGAGTCCTAAGGTCATCCCTTCTGAAATAGTATATGATTTCTTATCCGGCAACGTGATGAGTGCATACCGCCTGTTTTTATCCCACGCGATTGCTAATAGCTCTATGGTGTCTACTCCATAACTTTCAACAGGGTTTGCCCCCTTTTTCTTTGACGGTTTTTGCTTGGATACCGTGACAATGGAGAGGAATGGATCACTTCTCCCCCGCGTCTCATATGTATATATTTCTTCTTCGACTTTTTTCACCTCTGCAGGTGGCGCTGCTGCCATTTGTGCTGGTGCCGCTAATTGGACCTTTTCAGCCACAGGCTTCTTTTCAACGACCTGCTCTTTTTTGCACCCCGTAAGTGGTATTATGAAAAATATAATTAAAATAGCCAATTGCAAAAGCCTTACCACAGAGGTCACAGAGTCTATAAAGAGAACACAGAGATTTTCATTTTCTTTTAAAATTAAG
>JAGUWT010000108.1 GCA_020062205.1 Thermodesulfovibrionales bacterium | reverse complement strand
TATAAGAATTCTTCGCCAGCCCTTCCTGTCTTAAATATCAATATTCCGTGCCTCAAGGGCGTGGGTGGTAATAAACTCTTTTCTTGGTTCAACCTGATCACCCATGAGTATGGTGAATATCTCATCTGCCTTTACCGAATCCTGTGTGTTCACCTGAAGGAGTGTCCTTTTTTCAGGATCCATTGTCGTCTCCCAGAGCTGCTGGGGATTCATCTCTCCCAAGCCCTTGTACCGCTGTATGGAGAGCCCCTTCTTGGCTGTTGACAGGATAAGCTCAAGAAGTTCTCTGCTTGTTCCTGTTTCTTTTGCTCCATCTTTTGTTCCTATTTCATACGGTGGTTCACCGAGATCTCTGATAATACTGAACAGATTTTCGAGTTCTCTGAACTCAGGTGAGGTAAGGAAATTCGTTTCCAGATCCAGTTTATAGGTATGCCTCCTGATCTCAACACCATAGGTCTGATATTCTTCATCAAGCTGTATCTCACCTATCGTTATACCCGGATCTTTTTCTCTGAGTATCATGAGGAATTCTTCAAGCTTGTCTCTGTCTTTCAATGTATCTTTATTTATCCTTGATGTCAGTATAAACCTCAGAAGATCCGGATCTCTCCTCCGCTTCTCAAACCATTCCATTAACCGTTCAATTTTGGATAGTCTTTTCAGATAGGGAATAAGCACCTTCCCTTTTATAGGTTGTCCTTTTATTAGAATCTCGATGTCATCTGAAGCAAGCTCAAAGAGCATATTCTGCATCTCTGCTTCGTTCTGAATATACCGTTCGGTCTTGCCTTTCTTCACTTTAAAGAGCGGTGGCTGTGCAATGTACAGATAACTTTTTTCTATTACCTGTGGCATCTGCCGGTAAAAGAAGGTGAGCAGTAACGTCCTTATGTGTGCACCATCCACATCTGCGTCAGTCATGAGGATAACCTTGTGATACCGTATTTTGGATATATCAAAATCATCAGGGCCTATTCCTGTGCCGAGTGCTGTTATGAGCACCTTAATCTCCTCTGAACCGAGCATCTTGTCAAACCGTGCCTTCTCAACATTGAGTATCTTGCCCCTGAGTGGTAGAATAGCCTGAGCGCGTCTGTCCCGTCCCTGTTTTGCAGAACCTCCTGCAGAATCCCCTTCAACGATGAATAGCTCACTTAATGCAGGATCTTTCTCCGAACAGTCTGCAAGTTTTCCTGGCAGTCCTGTGTCTTCAAAAGCCCCTTTTCTCCTTGTCAGTTCTTTTGCCTTTCTTGCTGCCTCCCGGGCCCTTGCTGCCTGAATTGCCTTTTCAACAATCTTTCGTGCTACCGATGGATTTTCCTCAAAATAAGTACCGAGGGTATCATTCACAATAGATTCTACGATTCCTTTTACCTCGCTGTTTCCAAGTTTCATTTTTGTCTGCCCCTCAAATTGAGGGGAAAGGAGCTTTACATTGATAACTGCTGTCAGTCCCTCTCGGATGTCGTCACCTGAAAGCCCTTCTTTGCCATTCTTCAGAAGTCCTGAGGCCGTTGCATAGCTATTGACCGTCCTTGTGAGGGCTGATTTAAATCCAATGAGATGAGTCCCCCCTTCTTTTGTATTGATATTGTTTGCAAACGTGTAGATAGTCTCTGCATATCCGTCATTGTACTGGAGGGCTATTTCGACGATTATGTCTTCTCTTTCACCTGATGTATAAACAGGCTTTGGATGGAGAGGCGTTTTATTCTTATTGAGGTGCTCAACAAAGGATGCAATTCCACCACTATAATGAAATATCTGTTCCTTCTCTGTCCTTTCATCTGAAAGGGTTATTTTGAGTCCCCTGTTCAGAAATGCCAGCTCCCTCAGCCTTTGCGATAAGATATCGTAACTGAAATCCTGAACTTCGAATACCTCGGGGTCGGGCTTGAACGTCACCTTTGTACCTCTTCCCTTTGTCTTACCAACTGTGGCTAATGGACCCGTTGACTTACCTCTTTCATAATGCTGTTGATAAACACTTCCGTTCTGCTTTATCTCCACATCAAGCCATTCTGAAAGGGCATTCACAACAGATACACCAACCCCGTGCAATCCTCCTGATATCCTGTACGCCTTTGATTCAAACTTGCCTCCTGCATGCAATTCCGTGAGGGCAACCTCGGTTGCCGAACGACCTTCGGTGTCACCCGGATGGGGTCCGGTCGGGATTCCTCTCCCATCATCTATTACAGTACAGCTCCCATCATGATGAATAGTCACTTCTATGTTTTTGCAAAAGCCTGCGAGACATTCATCGATACTGTTATCAACTACCTCGCAGACAAGGTGGTGAAGACCTTCAATCCCTGTGGACCCGATATACATAGCAGGTCTTTTCTTGACAGCATCGAGGCCCTTGAGTATTTTAATATCCTCAGCACCATAGGACTCAGTCTCCTGTATCTTTTCTTCCATTCAACCCCTTTCTTTTCACGCCTGACGTCTTACGTGATTTATATCCTCATCGGCATGACAACACATCGGTAATCCTCGTTCCCTTCCTCTCTCACAAGGACAGGGCTTAATTGGTCTTGAATCTCGAGGATAACCTGCTCAGACATCATTGCTCCCAGCACATCTATCATATACCGTGCATTAAAACCGAGAGAAATTTTGTCACCAGTATAGTCTATTGCAACTTCTTCCCTGGCTTCCCCAATGTCCGGGTTTGATGATGAGATGACGAGGCTATTTTGTTCAAGGTCAAATCTCACGGCATTTGCTCTCTCCCTTGACATTATTGAAACCCGTCTGAGTGCCTTTGTTAACATATCCCTTTTGATAAATACCTTTTTTTCATTTGACGGTGGGATAACTTGCTCATAATTAGGGTATGTCCCTTCAATAAGCCTTGTTAGAAACTCCACTGCTTCGACTTTGTCAGAAGAGCCTGTCCTCACATGAAAAAGCAGATGGCTGCTCCCGATAGATATGGTAACCTTTTCTGACTCTCTATCGAGGAATCGTCTTAACTCTGAAACAGCCTTCCGAGGCACGATAATTCTTTTTTCACCCTTTACTGCCCCATGCATCTCTTTCTTGATCATTGCGAGCCTGTGACCGTCGGTCCCCACAATGGTAAGGAATGTATTGTCTGGCTTTGCGTGAAACAGCAGGCCATTTAATGTGTATCTCGTATCACTCTCTCCGGCAGAATAAATTGTCTTTTCTATCATCTCGAGCAGGGTTTTTGAATCAACCGCGATCTCTTCACTGTCTTCCATGACTGGCCATGCCGGGAATTCGTTTGCTTGAAGACATGCAACTCTGAAATTACTTGCTCCAGCTTTCACGGTGAGCCATCCTCCTCCACCCGAGACGGATTCATCT
>JAGUWT010000040.1 GCA_020062205.1 Thermodesulfovibrionales bacterium | reverse complement strand
TTGGCAATCTGTTTTTCGTTGATTGAAAGATGAAGTACCTTTGTGGTAGTATACAGCGGCTTAGATTGATGGGAGATGTTTTCTATCAATAAACTAAATTCAAGTAGACACAAGTAGACAAAGGAGGCAGACAGGTGTCATTGTCGTGGGAGTATAAAGGGAAACTATACGAGCTGGATAAGGATGGTTATCTTCAGGACTGGGAGGCTTGGGAAGATGGGATGGCAGAAAAGATGGCGGAAGCAGATGGGATCACCCTTACTGAGGGACACTGGGAGATAATCAGATTCCTGAGGGAGTACTTCATTAAGTATCAGATTGCTCCTATGATCAAAATCCTTGTTAAAGAGATCGATAAAGCTTTCGGACCTGAGAAAGGTAATATCAAATACCTATATGAGCTTTTCCCAGGTGGCCCTGCAAAGCAGGCATGTAGATACGCTGGACTTCCAAGACCAACAGGCTGTGTATAACAATAAAGAAGCAAAGATTAGGAAGATTTTAGCCTTTATTTTTCAGTTTTAGCGGAACAGGCACAGGAGAAGATTAACCAATAAACAAATATCATTTGATGATAAGTTTTTTTAATTTGACCGCAAATATTAATTTGTATAAAATTTACTTTCACCAAATGAAAAAATTAAAGTTGAAAATTTTATATGTTTGTGATATATTTTTTTTGTCTTAATTGGATGGGATATAAATTCCATACAATGAATTAAAATTAGATTCAGACAGACAAAGGAGGTAGAATATGCCAAAGTTTGTGTTTCAGGGAAAAGACTATGAAATGGATGAGGATGGTTATCTCCAGGATTGGCAGCAATGGGAAGAAGGAATGGCACCCGATCTGGCTAAGACCGAGGGTGTTACCCTTGATGACCGGCACTGGGAGATAATCAGGTGGTTGAGAGAATATTACATTAAATATCAGATTGCCCCCCCTATAAAGATGCTTGTGAAGGAGATGGGCAAGATATTCGGTCCAGAGAAGGGAAATACTAAATATCTCTACGAGCTCTTCCCAGGAGGTCCTGCAAAACAGGCATGTAAATTCGCCGGGCTTCCAAAGCCAACAGGCTGCGTATAAGACGCAGGCAGGGTTCAGGTAGCTTCGTCCTCTGTTATTCCTGCGGAAGCAGGTTGTTGCAAAATGGCATTACAAGGCAAAATGTCATGCTGAACTTGTTTCAGCATCTAATAAAATCACTGTGTTATGGGACCCTGAAACGAGTTCAGGGTGACAAAAATAGGGTTTTGCAACAGCCTGTTTCGCAAGAATGAAGAGGTAAAGGTGGCAAACTTTATTTTGTCTTTTTATAATTAAAAAATTCAAAGCCGAAAAGATGAATATATGGGGGTTAAGGTCTTAATGGCGGCGAGGAAGATGTGGGGCTAGAAAATCTCCTAACACATAAAAGATCCACTATTTTAAAAAAGTGGTCCGATGTGGTGATTGAGACTTACCCACCTGAGACTGCAGCTTTCTTAAAGAGACAAAAGGACCGTTTCGCAAATCCTGTAGGATCTGTGGTTTTTCAAGGGTTAGAGGATATATTTGGAGAACTCCTTCAAGGAATCGATTACGAAAGGGTTTCCGCCTTTCTTGACAATATTATAAGAATCAGAGCGGTTCAGGATTTTTCGCCCTCCCATGCTATTGCATTTATCTTTCTTTTGAAAAAAGTAATTAGAGAAGAGTTAAAAAAGGAGATCAAGGAAAATGGACTCTCTAAGGAGCTATTGGCGTTAGAGTCTCGCATAGATGAACTTGCCCTTCTTGCCTTTGATATATTTATGCAATGCCGGGAAAAGATTTATGAGCTCAAGGCAATGGAGCTGAACAATCAAACGTATTCGTTATTAAAGAAGGCAAAGTTAATAATAGATTTGGAGGAGCAGGAGAGTTGTCCCAATGGGGATAACACCAAAAATTTATAAAGAAATGAGGTGAGAATATTATGAGTTTTGGACTATCTTTGTGGCTTTCTTTTTTTGCAGTTGCTGTGCTCGTTTTGGTCGCTTTATTCGGAGTAGAGGCAGCACACTTGAACTACTTATTCGGCGTTATTATACCTTATGCTGCCTTCGCTATATTTATTGTGGGAATCATTTATCGGTTTCTGAAATGGGCAGCAAGACCTGTCCCATTCCGAATCCCTACAACCGCAGGGCAGGGGAAATCACTCCCGTGGATAAAGCAAAATAAAATCGATAACCCTTCTACAGCACTCGGTGCTTTTGTAAGGATGATCTTTGAGGTGCTCCTTTTTCGTTCCCTTTTCAGAAATACGAGAACAGAACTAAGAGGTCCAATACTTTCTTACGCATCCGCTAAGTGGCTCTGGATAGCAGCACTGGCATTTCACTATTCCTTTCTCATTATCTTAATCAGGCACCTGAGACTATTCATTGAGCCAGTACCTTTTCTCGTAAAAACCGTTGAGAAGCTTGATTCCTTTTTCCAGATACATCTTTTGGGTGCACCATTGCTTTATATAACCAACGTAGCCTTGTTGGCAGCTGTAACCTACCTCCTCCTCAGAAGGGTTGTTATTCCGACGTTGCGTTATATCTCCCTTCCAGCAGACTACTTCCCCCTCTTTCTCATCCTCAGCATTGGAATTACAGGAGCCCTCATGAGGTATTTCTACAAGGTAAATGTCGTGGGCATTAAGGAGCTGGCTATGGGATTAATCAATTTTAGTCCAAAGATTCCGGAAGGTATCGGGGTTCTCTTTTACATCCATCTTTTTCTCGTCAGCACTCTTTTTGCCTATTTTCCTTTCAGCAAGCTCACGCACATGGTAGGGGTCTTCCTCAGCCCAACGAGAAATCTTGCAAACAATAACCGTGCAGTAAGGCATGTGAATCCTTGGAATTACCCTGTCAAGGTTCATACATATGAGGAATACGAAGATGAATTCAGAGAATTTATGAAAGATGCTGGGATACCAGTAGAAAAGGAGTAGAACTATGGCTGTTCAGAAACCAGAAGAACTTTCGAAGATTGATTATAAGCCACCTAAAACATCATGGATGGATACCCCCGCTGAATTGAGGAAAGATATGTTCTGCTGGGGTAATAAGGAAAAAAGCCTTAAGACTGTTGGTTTTCCGAATGCGAGGGCATGGTCGGTAGCCGATGAGGACTGGAAACTACCAGAAAACTGGAAAGAGATATTCCTGGAAGGGTTAAAAGAAAGGCTGAGTAAGTACCGTTCCTTCCAGCTTTTTATGGATATTTGTGTACGATGTGGCGCCTGTGCTGACAAGTGCCATTTCTTTATTGGAGGCGGAGACCCTAAAAATATGCCTGTACTGAGGGCAGAGCTCCTCAGGTCGATATACAGAAATTATTTTACAACATCCGGAAAGATGCTCGGAAAGGTCGCTGGAGCAAGAGAACTTACATATAATGTACTTAAAGAGCTATGGTACTATGCATACCAATGCACCGAATGCCGCCGCTGCTCACTCTTTTGCCCTTATGGTATTGATACAGCAGAAGTTACCATACTGGTTCGAGAACTTTTAAATCTCCTTGGTCTGAACATCGAGTGGATTGCCGGACCTGTGGCGAATTGTTGGAGGACGGGAAATCACATGGGCCTCCTTCCCCATACACTCAGAGATACAGTCGATTCATTTCAGGCAGATTTAGAGACCATAACGGGCGTTAAAGTGGATTATTCTTTTAACCGAAAGGGAGCCGAGATCCTCTTTGTGAATCCTTCTGGTGAATTCTTCGATCCAGTTGGCAATATTACTTTCATGGGATACATGTTGTTATTCCACGAGATCGGGCTTGACGTTACACTAAGCACTTATGTTTCCGAGGGTGGAAACTTCGGATTTTTCACCTCGAATGAGATGGCAAAGAGGCTCCATTCAAAGGTATATGCCGAGGCAAAGAGGTTGAAGGTAAAATGGATTATTGGTGGGGAATGTGGACATATGTGGAGGGTTTGGCATCAGTACCATAATACATGGTATGGGCCTGTAGACTTTCTTAAAGAACCTGTCTCTCCTATAACAGGTACTAAATTCGAGAATGCAAAATCAAACAAGATAGTTCATATCTGTGAATTTACTGCTGATTTAATAAAACACGGGAAAATTAAGCTGGATCCAAGTAGAAACGACAACTATAAAGTGACTCTCCATGACTCCTGTAATGTTTCGAGGGGAATGGGGATGCTCGAAGAGCCGAGGGACATCATCAAGAGTGTATGCAATAACTTCTACGAGATGCCGCCAAATACCATAAGGGAGAATACATTCTGCTGCGGGTCTGGTTCTGGATTGAATGCATCAGAGAATATGGAGCTTAGGATGAGGGGAGGCCTTCCGAGGGCAAATGCAGTAAACTATGTCAGAGATAAATTTGGAGTTAACACCCTTGCTAACATCTGTCAGATTGATAGGGCTGCCCTTCAAGCCCTTATGAATTACTGGGCTCCGGATGTAGTGGTCCGCGGTGTTCATGAGCTGGTTGGCAATGCATTGGTGTTGAAGGGGGAAAAAGAAAGGACAACCGATTTACGCGGCGAACCCCTTCCCGGAAAGGAGGCTAAATAGAATGTATGATGGATGGAAGATAATAATCGGGATTATCATATTCTTAGGCATAGCAACCTTTCCTATCCTTTATGACTTAGGGAAGGCTGCTCCACCCCCTCCAGAACCGAAGATTGATACACCAGAGATCAAGAAGATGGTGGAAAAGAAGTGCGTTGAGCCAAAGTCACTTATGAAGATAGAACACATGGTAATGTTAAAGGACTGGAGGGATTGGTATGTCCGTGAGGGGAGGTCGATCTATATTGCTGCTGATGGAAAACAATACAACATAAGTCTTTCAAATACATGTATGAAGTGTCATTCGAATAAGAAAGACTTCTGCGATAAATGTCATAATTATGCGGCTGTTGTACCATATTGCTGGGATTGTCATATCGAGCCGAAGGAGGAGGGTCAGCTATGAGTATCAGCAGAAGACAATTCTTAAAGATAGCAGGTGCCTCTGCTATAGTCGGGCTTGGAGGTATATCTGCTATTGATATTTTACAGAGGGGGCAATTTGAGGCCTCACAGGTTTCAAAAGATCCAAAGGCTCTGGTGGGGAAGAGATGGGCTATGGTTATAGATGTGAAGAGGCTGGATGAAGAGACGATGAAGAGGTGCAGAGATGTCTGCCATCGTATCCATAATGTCCCTGATATTGACAAGCCAAAGGAGGAGATCAAATGGATATGGAAAGAGGACTTTGAGCATGCCTTTCCAGGCCAGGAACATGAATATATGGGAGAGGATATAAAACAACTGCCTCTTCTGGTACTTTGTAACCAGTGTGATAACCCTGCCTGTGTAAGGGTTTGTCCGACAAAGGCTACATTTAAGAGGGAAGATGGAATCGTAATGATGGACATGCACCGCTGTATCGGTTGCAGGTTCTGCATGGCTGCCTGTCCCTTTGGCGCAAGGAGTTTCAACTGGAGAGATCCAAGGCCTTTTATCAAAAAAGAGAACCCGGAATTCCCAACAAGGATGAAAGGTGTTGTGGAAAAGTGTACCTTCTGTTATGAAAGGCTCGCTATAGGCCAAAGACCTGCCTGTGTGGAAGAATCAAAGGGTGCATTGATTTTTGGTGACCTTGAAGACCCCAATTCGGAGGTCAGCAAAATTCTTCGTTCGAAATACACTATCCGGCGTAAGTCTGAGCTCGGTACAAGGCCTAGTGTTTACTACATAACATAGGAGGTTAAGCAATGCTTGAAACAGCGTTAAAAGGAAGTCGAAGATACTGGAGTTGGGTAATCTTTTTACTAGCCATTATCGGCGTAGGGTTTATTTCTTACCTTTACCAATTTCGTGTTGGCCTGGGAATAACAGGAATGAGCAGGGATGTTTCATGGGGACTATATATAGGCCAATTTACCTTTCTTGTTGGCGTTGCTGCCTCCGCAGTTACAATAGTCCTGCCTTATTACCTCCATAACTACAAAAAATATGGAAGGATTGCCATCCTGGGTGAATTCGTTGCTGTTGCCAGTGTGACAATGTGTATGCTCTTCATCTTTGTTGATATGGGTCAACCGCTTCGGGTGCTTAATGTCCTTCTACATCCAAGCCCGAGGTCTGTCATGTTCTTTGACATGGTCGTCCTTAGCGGTTACCTTCTGCTTAATATCTTATGCGGCTGGTATGTATTGGGAGCAGAGCGAAAAGGTGTGCCGCCAGCAGCCTGGATAAAGCCATTCATAATTATTGCGATCTGCTGGGCCCCCTCTATCCATATTGTTACTGCATTCCTCTACCAGGGTCTCCCTGGAAGGCATTACTGGCTGACAGCCATTATGGCAGCGAAGTTTCTTTCCTCAGCCTTTGCAGCAGGTCCATCCCTCTTGATAGTAATTTCTTTAATCTTAAGAAAATTTACAAGATTCGACCCCGGTTGGGAGGCCATCCAGACAATGGCGAAAACGGCCTGTTACTTTTTAATAGTAACTTTGGCCTTCTATTGCTTTGAAGTCTTTACTGCCTTTTACAGTAGTATACCTGGACATATGCATCCCATTAAGTATCTCTTTGTTGGTATCCATGGACATACAAAACTTGTACCGGTAATGTGGCTATGTACTGCCCTTGCGACAGTAGCCCTTCCAATATTGATTATTCCTCAGGCAAGAAGGAACGAGTCTGCCCTGGGTTTTGCAGCCGTGGCGACATTTCTTTGCCTATGGCTTGAAAAGGGCATCAGTCTTGTTGTGGGCGGATTTGTACCCAATCCCTTCGAGAGAGTATTTGAATATTGGCCTACAGTGCCCGAAGCTTTAATTACCCTCGGAGTATGGGGAATTGGGTTTTTTGTACTCACCATACTTTACAAGGTAACTATCTCAGTAAAAGAAGAGGTAGTTTTTGACAAGTATGGTGAAAAACAGGTTCAAACTGAATAGATAAATAAGGTTTTGCCTTGTTAAAAGATTTTTTTTATTTAATGAGGCTCTTGCAAAAGTCTGAAAAAAGCTTTTCTGTCATAGTGAGCCTGTCGAACTATGACCATAAATCAAATGGTTATATCACCCTTCGACAAGCTCAGGGTGACAATTCAGGACTTTTGCAAGAGCCTCAAATAATAAAATTTTCAATTTGCTTTCCCCTTTCCCTTCTTTAGGGATTAAATAGGAAGGTGTTTTTAAAAAATTCAATTAAAAAATTCAATTGTAAGGAGGTTAAGGATTATGCCAAAGGTAGTAATTAATGAAGAGTTGTGTGAAGGATGTGCTACATGTGTGGAAACATGCCCGGAGGTATTCCAGTTAGGAGACGACGAAAAAGCACATATCATCGGACCTGACAAACTTGGTACCTGCAACATTCAGGAGGCTGTTGAGTTATGTCCGACTCAGGCACTAACGTTAGAATAATTATGGTTTAACAAGAAAGGCTGGTTTTGTAACCAGCCTTTCTTGTTTTGAATCCCTTCAGATAACTTAATTATAAACCTTTAGATCTTGAGTTTAACAGGAGCTTTTACATTTACAGGTAAGTGAGATCCTCTTTGACACCTTTTTGATTGTCATTACTATTACCCCCTTTCATAGAGGAATCTGAGCTTCATGCTCAATTATTCTTATTTTTAAATATATAAATACTAATGAACTACCCCGCAGCAAGCTGCGAGGTATCAAATATCTCCCCTCCCTTGCCTGCCCCGCTTTGCGGAGCAAGGCCGGGGATGGGAGGGGATGAAGGGGAGGGTGGAAATAAGTTCAAAATCACCCCCACCCTACCCCTCCCCCTTCGATGGGGAGGGAACTATTGTAAACCCCGGAGCAAAGCTTCGAGGAATTTTTTTGATTTAAGAGCCTGTTGCACAAATACGTTTTTTGTCACCCTGAACTCGTTTCAGGGTCTCATAACATGTTGATTTTATTAGATGCTGAAATAAGCATGCCCTGAAGAGATTCTGAACCAAGTTCAGAATGACACTTTCAGGGTTCAGCATGACAGAATGCCTGATCTTGCCATTTGTGCAACAGGCTCTTAAATAGAAAAATAAATTAAGGAGGTGAAAGGCAGTGGGAGTTTTTATTGTTACGATAGATAAGGATAAGTGTGAGGGTTGCGAAGAATGCGTTAACAATTGTCCAGTGGGCGTATTTCAGATGAATGATGGTAAAGCAGATCCTTATCAGGCAGAGTTATGTGAAGGTTGCGAAACATGCGTCAGTGTCTGTCCAAGTGGTGCAGTAACACTGAAAGAGCAGTAATACAAACGAAGATGTGAAGGATATGCTCCAATAAAAAAAAAGGGGGATGCTGGGGAATCCGGCATCCCCCCTTTTTCTGTCCATATTCTTGACATGCAGTGCCAACTTCAATATATTGTCCCGGAGGGTTTCTGGAAGAATTAATCTCAAGATATGGCTATATCGCCATATTCATACTTACCTTTGTTGAAGGTGAAAGTGTCCTCATAGCAGCAGGATTTCTTGCTTATAATGGGTACCTCAATACCCATGCG
Source organism: Thermodesulfovibrionales bacterium (assembly GCA_020062205.1). Classification (GTDB taxonomy): domain Bacteria; phylum Nitrospirota; class Thermodesulfovibrionia; order Thermodesulfovibrionales; family SM23-35; genus VGWY01. The sequence continues at coordinate 917 of JAGUWT010000040.1, read as the reverse complement.
GTAGCACTTGTCTCAGCTGCGGCATCATACGTAGGTCACGGAGCATTTTTCCTCATTGCACTCTATAGAAGGGAACCGTTCCTTAAGCTTGCCAAGAAGGTGATTAATGTTAATCTCCCAAAATTCGAATCCTTCATGGGGAAATATGGCATCGCATCAATATTTATTAGTCAGTGGTTGTATGGTTTTCGGCTGCTGAGTGCAGCAATACTGGGTCTTGCGCGTATGGGCACGAAAAAATACTTTACCTTTCAGCTCATTAGTTGCCTTATTTGGGCATATATATGCACATTTGGAGGCTACTTTTTTGGAGCAACACTGAAAAATGCCCTCGGTAACATAAAAAAATACGAATTCCATATAGCATTGGGCATTGTAGTAGCAGGCTTTATCATCTGGTTTATAGGATATGTGAGGAGGAGGAAAAGAAAAAACTAATCCTTCCGGATATAAAGTTCCCAGTACCCCTTCTCTTCACACCATACTGATTCGAATTGATAGCCATTCTTTTCGCAGTATCTGGGGATAGAGTCTTCTGCAGTTACTGATGAATCACAGAATATTTTTAATATTGCTCCCTTGGGTAATTTTTGCATGGTCTTTTTTGTAGTGACAAGAGGGTACGGACAGGCTCTTCCCTGAACATCAAGGATTTCTGTGGGTGTCATTGATTTTAAATCAGCCATAATTGGCACCTGATACAATTTTACCTATAATCATGCTTTAATACAATAGTTTTCATCGAGAAGGATTCCGAAAGAAATATCGCATGTGTTAGTATTTTGAATGCTCTTCATAAAATTGACTAAAAACAATTTGGAGCAGGTTTTATACCGTGCTGTTGAAGCACTGAGAAAAGGGAACATTGTCGCTTATCCAACAGAGACATTCTATGGCCTTGGAGTAAAGTTTGATAT
>JAGUWT010000089.1 GCA_020062205.1 Thermodesulfovibrionales bacterium | reverse complement strand
CACTTATAGATTTCCGGTTCTAATCTAACCATTTTTACTTTTTTGTGAAGCGTGAAGTTCAGGAAGTTATCAATATGATTTATGAGAGTTAGAAATTAACTCTTTTACCCCTTCAACCATCTCTCCCAGCACCTGCCCGGCACTTTCTCTAAATATAACTGAGGCAAAATGGTCCCATGGTGTTTCTGTTAGATTGATAAATATCAATTCTGCCCCTGCTCTCTTTGCCTCTCTGGGGATAGAAGCAGCTGGTTCTACCTGAAGGGATGATCCGATCATCAGGAAAAGGTTACATCGTAAAGCACATGCATATGTCTTTAGCATTTCTTTCTCCGGCATTGATTGGCCAAAGGAAATAGTAGCCGGCTTAATGAATCCATTGCACACATCACAACAGGGGTCGAGATTTCCTGTTTCAAGAACAGTCTGTATTTCTTCTATGGGCCATAATTTACCACACTTCACACAGATAGCCTTTCTGTTTGTTCCATGAAGCTCTATGACACTCGTATTCCCTGCATCCTGATGAAGTCCGTCGATGTTCTGTGTTATCAGACAATCAAGTTTTCCCATCTTTTCAAGTTCGGCAAGGGCTAAGTGAGCTTTGTTCGGCCTGGCGTCTTTCATTTCATAAAATAATTCCTTTTTCATCTTCCAGTACTCTACTCTTGCGTCATGGCTTGCGAGAAATTCCTGAAAGGTTACAATCCTGAAACGATCCCATACTCCTCCGGGGCTGCGGAAATCAGATATGCCTGACTCTGTCGATATGCCTGCACCGGTAAATGCGGTTATACGCTCTGCTTCTTGTAGAAGATTTACTGCCTGTTTAATCCTTTGAAAGTAAGAGTCCATTTTTCTATTGTTCCAGATGCAGATAAAACTCCATTGGCCTCAGTTCCTTGAACTCCCCTTTCAAGGCAAGATGCCTTCTAATATCCATGCAGAGATGGCATTTTGAGAAATAGCCTTCCTGGGATTCCATATATCCAAGGTCTTTTGCAAACTGATACAGACCTTTTAAATTTTCATCCATTAGAAATTCGAGAACAGGATATTGTTCTGTATCTATTCCCTCTTTTAAGAGTTTATCCAGCTCCCTGCAATCTCCCAATGAAATCCCCCCACAAACCAAACACATCGAGACTAATCCTGATTGCCCTTTCTGTCCGCTCAAAAGGCACATGTTCCAGATAGAATGGATTCACAGAAATCATGATGCCTCTGAGGCCCTTCTTCTTTAAGACTTTCAGTTTTTCTTTAGTCGTTTTGTCATCTACTACCCAGAAACAGTTCGTTTCAACAAACGCAGATGGAATCTTAAGTTCATGTGCAATCTCTACTGCATTACATAACAATTCAAAATTCAGGAATGGTTCCCCGCCTGTGAAGTGGAGCCCGTAGTTCAAACCTGTTGTATGAGGCCCAAAGGTATTCGATAAAATTTTCCCGGAGAGCTGTTTGAGTATCTTCTCTAAATCTTCCCGTAAAATCCAGTCGGCACTCCATTTCGGTGAGCAAGCATAAATACAATGCCTGCACTCAGCAGAGCATTTATATGAAAGGATTAATCCCCCAGAAACTGGCTTTGGTATCTGCTTTATCATCTTAATCAAAAAAATTCCTCGCAGCTCTGCTGCGGGATAGTTTATTTACCTAACAGTATAGAGCCTTCTGTAAAGAATGTTCCGGCTACTGCAGCAGTCATAAGACAGGCAAGGGTTGCTGCAATGAGCGCTCTGAAACCTACTTGAGAAATGTCTTTTGTTCTTTCAGGAACAAGGGCTGCTGTGCCACCTACAAATATTGCGAGTGAAGCGATATGAGCAAAACCACAGAGGGCATAAGCAGCAAGGACTGCCGAGCGAGGATTTTTAAGCACCCCTGTAGAAAGAAGTACTGCAAGGTCTTGATATGACTTCACTTCAGTAAGGACTGCCCTTTCTCCTATGAGTTTTGCTATCTCAAAGGCATCTGACGGTGGAACACCTATAATAAGCGCAAAGGGATAGAACAAATAACCTAAGATGCCCTTTAATGACCAGTCTATCTGAATGCCCATAAGGTTATTTATCCTTAAACCCATACCAGAAAGAAGAAAATCTATCAGTGCCACGATGCCGAGGAATGCGAGAAGAAGTGCCATTATTCCGATGACCATCTTAACGCCTTCATTTGCACCGTTTATGATTGCTTCCATGAAAGTAGACTCTCTTTCATAGTGTGGTTCGATGTTCATACCCAATGTCTCAGGTTTTTCTGTTTCAGGCATTATGATCTTTGACATCACGATTGCAGCAATTGCAGAAAGAATGGATGCAGATACGAGATGGCCCGCTATTGTTGGAAATTGTTTTTGTAGGAGGAATACATAAAGTGCCAGAACATTTGATGCGGTTGTTGACATACCTGCAGCAAGTATCGTGCAGAATTCAGAACGAGTCATATTCCTGAGATGCGGGAGCACCGTCATGTTTGCCTCAACCCCGACAAAGATATTGCTCGATACGCTGAGTGATTCCGCCCCGCTTATTCTCATGAGTTTTGTAAAAATCTTTGAGAAGAATTTTATAAGCCTCGGCATTACACCAATATAGTAAAGCATTGCCATAAGGCTCGCAAAAAATATAATCGTGGGAAGGGCCTGAAATGCAAGGATGAAACCTAAAGACTCTTCACCAGCCTCATTCTTAGTACCTGGGGGAAGGGCAAGCCTGCCGAAAAGAAACTTCGTCCCAGTAGTTGCACTGTCAAGAACTTTTACTACAGCATCGTTTATGTAAAGAAATATTTGTGAGCCTATAGGTATAACGAAAATAAAAAGAGCAAATATGAGTTGAAGCAAAGTTCCCCAGAGGATGACGCGCCAGTTAATTACCTTTCTGTTTGAAGAAAGCACCCAGGCGCAGGCCATAAGTATGAATATTCCAGAACAACTTATGAAGTTATACATGTTCTATACTCACACTTCAGATATATTATATTCCTGCACATATAATTTCAATTTCTAAAGTCTCTTTGTGTGGAGGAATTAAAGTGAAGCAAAAGGTGATTAAGTAATCTGTGTCCGGGAATTGCCAAATTTTTACGAATACCTGATAAAATGATATTGGTTTGAAAAGATATGGTTTTATCAGGTTTTATGAAGAAGATTCTAATATTTCTTATTAACATTGGATTTTTACTGATCACGTTCCTGATTTATCGGCTTGTTTTTTTCTTTCAGTATGCTGATGTTTCTGAATTTCATATAAAGGATATTGTTCGGGCTTTTCTCGTTGGCCTTAGGTTCGACCTCGCCACCTCTGTCTATGTATTAGCTCCTTTTGTCCTCTTGATTTTCATTCCTTATGTATCATGGAAAGATAGATATTTAAAGGTCATGTTCACCCTGAACTTGTGCTGGCTCATCCTTGTAAGTATTTACCTTTTTATAGATCTTCTCTATTACCCGTTTTCGTTGAGACATCTCAGTTTCGAACTGTTCAATACCAAGGGAGATATTGTTTCTCTCATAAAGATCGGCTTTTTGGAGTACTCTATTCAGGTTTTGTTTTTTTGTCTCTTCCTTTTTGGAATCTGTTTTTTTTATCTTTTGCTAAGCAGCAAGGTACTCAAAATTTTTTCATATGGGAACTGTTCGTTTATGAAAAAACTCGTTAGTGAGGCAGCCAGTCTTTTGATCATAATAGCTTTTTCCATCGTAATGGCCAGGGGTGGCTTCCAGATGAAGCCCATTAAAATTAGTGAAGCCTTTGCCTTTCATTCCCCCTTTTTAGGACATCTTGCCCTCAATGGAGTTTACACAACCATGAGAACGTATTACAGCTTCAGGACCAACAGGGAGATGCAGGGATGGGGAGAACGCTCTTGCCCTCAACAAGAAGCTATGCAAAAAGGCCAGGCGATGATTGTATCTTTAGAAAAAGAAGAAATGCTCGATCCAAAATATCCGCTCTATCGGCACTTTAAATATAAGGACAGGGAATTCAGGCCTTTGAATATTGTTATCTTTATCATGGAGAGCTGGTCGAGTAAATATATTGGTTCTTTAGGTGGTGAGGAAGACGCCACTCCCTTTTTTAGCAGACTTTCTAAAAAAGGAATCCTCTTCAAAAACTTTTTTTCCAATGGGCAACGGTCAATAGAAGCCATCTCGGCAATATTCACCTCCATTCCGCCTGCCGAAGGGATGATATTGTCGCAGAGTGGTGTCCTTTCCCAGATGCCTATAAAATTCCTTCCAGCAATATTAAGAGAAAAGGCGTACAAGACCTTTTTCATCCATGGTGCAAAGCGCGGTTCCATGGGGTTTGACAGTCTGATGAAACAAACAGGGATTGAAACATACATATCTAAGGAAGATTTAGTAAAAGCAGGAGGCAGGGACGACGGCGTCTGGGGCATATATGACGAAGATACCTTTCTTTATGCCAACAGGCTCTTTGAGTCGCAAAAAAATCCCTTTTTTGCTGTCATTTTTTCATTAAGTAGCCATACCCCATACAAGCTACCCTCCGAACGTTTCAAGCATTATAAATCTGGAACACCCTTTTATGATTTCCTTAATTCAATCAGATATTCAGACTATGCCCTCTCACGCTTTTTTGATGAGGCAAGCAAGATGAAATTTTTCGATAATACCGTGTTTATCATTGTCGGAGATCATACCGAGGGAAAGACCACAGGGAACAATTTATATGAGAGATTTTCTGTCCCTTGTTTGCTCTATGCACCTTCTTACATAAAACCAATGGTCATCTCAAAGACGGTAACGCAAATTGACCTCGTACCTACTATTCTGGATATCTTGAAGTCTTCAGATGCACACGCCTCTTTTGGTCAATCAGCCTTTCATAACAACCCCGGCAATGGCTTACTGGCTTATGGTAATTTTGATGTGTTTGTCAGAGGGGGTTGGATGCTCGTATCCTCGATGAACGAGATTAAGGAAACATATCCCTATCTGCAACAACCTGTAAAGGGTGTATCTTATAAGAGAACAGAAATATCTGCCAAGCTCAAGAGGGAAGAAGACTGTTACCTGCAGATGTTCCATGATCTCATACTAACCAACAGGCTTTATCCGTTGAGTGATAGGGATAAACGCTAAAGCTATCTGAATTGAACATTGGTTCAAACTCTTTAGTATCCGATAACACTAACATTTCGAAGTCAGTCAAATCGAAAAGGGATTGACAATATAACGATGATTGTATATATTGAAAATATACAATATGGAATCGTGGATTGATGTATTAACCTTTGTTGAAGGATTTGATTGGGATGAAGGAAATCTCAGGAAAAATTATGAAAAACACGGTGTCACCCATACGGAGTGTGAGGAGGTATTTTTTAATAACCCGTTCGTGGTTAGAAGAGATGAACCCCATTCTGCTGAAGAAGATCGCTATTTTGTATTAGGCAAAACTGACAGAGAGAGAAGGCTTTTTATCGTTTTTACCATACGGAACAACAAGATAAGGATCGTATCTGCAAGGAATATGAGCAAAAAAGAGAGGAAAGTATATGAGCAAATTGAAAAAGATACCGAAATTCAAGACTGAAGAACAGGAATTTGAATTCTGGTCAACTCATGACTCTACGGAGCATATTGACTATTCAAAAGCGAAAAAAGTACTCTTTTCAAACCTGAAGCCTTCTACAAGGACTATTTCTATCCGATTGCCTGAATCTCTTCTTGAACATCTCAAGATGCTTGCCAATAAGAGAGATATCCCCTATCAGTCTCTCTTGAAGATCTTTTTAATTGAGAAGGTGGAGGAAGAGTTACAGAGTACTGCAAAGT
>JAGUWT010000253.1 GCA_020062205.1 Thermodesulfovibrionales bacterium | reverse complement strand
CTAAAGCCTCGAAGTTAAAAGTTTCGAGTTAAGAGTTAAAAGTATTTAACTTCTCACTTCTAACTTTTCACTTCTAACTCGCACCAAAGGTGCATCAGGGCGACCACTTCACCTGCTCTGACCTATAATAATATTTTATTAGACTATAATAATTACTAACATTATAAAGGAGGGATGTGAAACAGTCAATAGTCTTTTTTTGCTTATTGTACGGCTGTTGACTCTTGACTGTCCCCTTTATAGTAGAGTATCCGGTTGCACTGGGGGCACTGCATAATTTCTTCGTTCCTTTTTATCTCGACAAAAAGCTGCGGAGGTATATTCATATTACATCCCTGGCATACTTCTTCTTTTGCCTCTGTTACTACGACTCCATCTCCTGATTCAATCAGTGTGATATATTGGTCATATAATTCCTTGTCAATGCCATCACCTATTTTTGCCCTTGTTTCCCTGAGGGTTAACAATTCTTTTTCTGCTTCTTCCTTTTTTCTTTCGAGTTCCTTTTTAAATGCCTCCGCCTTTTCTTTCTCTGTCCGTATTTTTTTCTCCTGTGCTTTTATTTCCCTTGATGAGACATCTATCTCTTCCATGAGGATGAGTATCTCATCCTCAACAGCATAGTGCTCCTTTTCGGCAGATTCAATCTCCTTCAAATGTGCCTGATATTCCTTGTTTGTTTTTATTTCAGTCATACGAGTCTTCAGTTTTTTTATCCTCTCATTGATATCATCTAATATCCTCTCCTTGTCACGTTTCTTCTTTTCGAGAGATTCATACCTTTGTTTTAGCTTCTCAAATGCTGCAACTGATTCTTTGTATGGCTTCTCTACCACAGAAATTTTTAAAGGAATTGCACCTACCGAGCGCCTTTTGTCTAAAATGTTAGAATCAATCTGTTGAAGTTTTATCAGACTTGCAAGTTGTTCATTCACTTTTTTATCACACCTTGAACTTTTACTAATAAGACCATAAGTAAAACTACATCCTTCTGATGATTTCTGTCATTGCGGCTCTTGCCCCTGCTTGTCAGGGATCAGTCCGCAATCATTCCCGCTTGTCCAGAATCGTTCAGAAAGATTCCCGACAAGCGGGAATGACATATAACACGACCTTGCTTATGAACTCCTTAGTAACTCCGATTTTCCCCAGAAAATCGGTTGGTGGGCCCACCAGGACTCGAACCTGGGACCAACCGGTTATGAGCCGGTAGCTCTACCAGCTGAGCTATGGGCCCCTCTACAGAAAGCTATGAGTGATGAGTTGAAAGTCATGAGTTATAAAACCCGATACCTTTTGCTCTTAACTAATAAGACCATAAATAAGGCCACATACCTTTGACTATTCTGTCATGCTGGCTTGTCCAGCATCTTTCTTTACGATTCCGAACAAGTCGGAAAGATTCCAGACAAGCTGGAATGACAGCTAATGTGGTATTACTTATGAACTCCTTAGTAACTAATAACTATTAACTATAAACTTGTTATCATTCTTGGGTCAAGAGCCTTCAATAAATTCTCTGAGCCACTTACTCCTTGATGGATGTCTTAATTTTCTTAATGCCCTTCCCTCTATCTGCCTTATTCTCTCGCGCGTCACAACAAATTCCTGTCCTACTTCCTCAAGGGTACGAGGAACGTCTCCGCCGATACCAAATCTTCTTCTTAGGACCTTTTGCTCCTTAGATGTTAACGAGCGAAGCATCTTTTCTATCTGTTCCTTCATATCATCTTGGATTGCGATATCAAGGGGAGATATTATCGTCTTATCCTCGATAAAGTCCCTCAGAACCACATCTTCATTTCCTCCAACAGGGGTTTCAAGAGAAACAGATTCTTTTGTCAACTTGAGTATCACTCTTACCTTTTCAACAGGAATCTTCAACCTTTCAGCGATTTCATCAGGGAAAGGTTCTCTCCCCATCTCTTGGACAAGTTCTTTTGACGCCTTCGTTATCTTGTTAAGCGTTTCAATGATATGAACAGGTATTCTTACTGTTCTTGATTGATCTGCAAGTGCCCTTATGATTGCCTGCCGTATCCACCATGTCGCATACGTACTGAATTTATAACCTCGTCTGTACTCGAACTTCTCAACAGCCCTCATAAGACCGATATTCCCTTCCTGTACGAGATCCGAGAAGCTCAACCCCTTGCCTATGTATCGTTTCGCAACACTTATCACAAGCCGGAGATTTGCCTTTATCAACTCCTCTTTTGCCTTCTGTACTTCCCTCTCACCTGTCATCAGGGACCTCAGTGCCCTTTTTATTTCAGAAGCCTTCATCCCAAGAAGTTTCTCCTTCCCCTCGATCCCCTTTTCATATGCCTGAACCTTTCCCTTGAGCACAGATGCTGAATATCCTGATTTCCTTTTTTCATCCATTATCTTTTTTTGCAGGTCATCTATCTCTACTGTAACCCGGTTCAATTCCTCTGAAAATGCTGTTATGACATCCTCTTTTAACCTGAGTTCCTGTATTTTTTCAAATATCTGTTCCCTGTTCTGTGTAAGTTTCTTGAAAGCCCTCTTTGAAGCAGGAGAGGGTTTCCCCTGCAGCTTCCTTAGGAATCCCTTTCTTTCCTGATACAGGTCCTCTATCTCTTCTGTAACCTCAAAAAATCTTTCCCTCTCGATTTGGAGGGTTTCCTCATCCTCCTCTTCGATGTCCTGAATTACTTCGGAAAGTGGTGCCTCTCCACGTTTAACCATAATGCCCAAAGCTATAATCTTTTTCAAAACAAATGGGATTGAGAAAATTGCCTTGTAAACCTTTCCCCTGCCCTTTTCTATCTTCTGAGCAATCTCCACTTCACCCTTCTTTGTGAGCAAGGGAACCCTTCCCATCTCCTTTAAATAGATGCGGATATGGTCTTCCCCACCTCCTGTAAGAAGAGAGACCTTTTTTTGTTCCTCAGCGATCTCATCATCAATTCTTAGCTCGGTAATGTCAGCCGTATCTCTCTCCTCATCGTACTCCTCAAAATAGTCAAGGTATTCTCTCATTGGGATCCTTTCATAAGATCCCGCTTTTCTTTCAGCCATATATTGAGCAATTCGATATCACCGGATTCTTCTGCCCTTTTCATTTTTTCCTCACACTTCTTCTGTGCCAGTGTCTGCAGACAGTCATCAATGTTTCTGTCAACAAGTTCTAAATCAAACCCGGGATCGAGAGAGAGCGCTGTAATCAATGACTTTTCTGCATGATCTGCCTGATCGAGGAGAGAAGTCAAATCGAATGTACCACCAAGTGCTTTCATTTTCTTTAATAAAGACCTTACAGGTTCTTCCTTCAAATCCTCGATGTTGAGTCTTGAAAACACATAATCAGCCTTCCCTGGTGATGCAATGATAGAGCTTAACAGAAGATATTCTTCCCTGTTCTTTGTTGAGCTTTCCGGTCTAAGCCCTTCAACAGGTTGTCGGCCTGATTTTTGCCTCATCTTTTTCAATTCACTTCTGAGGACAGCTTCGTTTATCCTTGACCTGTCAGCAAGTTCTCCCAATAGTTCATCTGCGATGATCAGGTCTTTCATGACTGAAATCATTCCAAGGGCTTCCCTTACTTTTTCTATTCTATCTCCCTTCGATGTACTCAGGAGAAAGTCTACCATAGTTATGGCTTGAGAAAGCATTTTCTGAAAAGGCTGGCTGCCTTTCTTCCTTAAAAAACTGTCAGGGTCTTCACCCTCTGGAAGCAATAGTACCCTTGCCCTGAAGTTGCCTTCACAAATAATTGTGAGCGATCTCCGTGCTGCAGAAATGCCTGCATCGTCACTGTCAAAAACCAGAACAATCTTTTCTGTCAGCACCTTGAGTTTTTGTAAATGCTTTTGTGTCAGGGCTGTTCCTAACGGTGCAACGGTATTTTTAAACCCATACTGGTGACATATAATCGCGTCAAGGTATCCCTCAACAATTATGGCATAACCCTTCTTCCGAATCTCTTCCTTCGCCAGGTTCAACGCAAACAGCGTCTCACCTTTCTTGAATACCTCTGTTTCAGAAGTATTGAGGTATTTCGGCAAAGAGCTGTCCATAACCCTTCCGCCAAAGGCGATAACATCATTATGAGGGTTCCATATGGGAAAGATAATACGTCCCCTGAACACATCCCTGTAGCCTCTTTCGTCGTAAACAGCAAGGCCTGCGTCCTTTATCAAAGAATCGCCATGCCCCTTCTTTTTCAGATATTGAAACAGGCCGTCCCTTTTTTCAGGAGCATATCCTATGGAAAAAGTATGAATGGATGTCTCCTCAATACCCCTTTTCTCGAGATATGCCTTCGCTCTTTCTGAAGCGCTCAGGTTCTTCACAAAAAATTCCAACGCCTCTTTATTGATCTGGAGTATCTGCTCACGCCTTTCAGTAAGATTTTTGTCGAACCTGAACTGTGTGAGTTGAATACCTGCCTTTTTTGCAAGAGAGCGAATTGCCTCATTGAATGAGAGGTTCTCATGTTTCATGAGAAAACTTACGACATCTCCGCCAACTCCGCATCCAAAACAGTGGAATATCTGTTTTGATTGGCTTACCATAAACGAGGGGGTCTTTTCAGAATGAAATGGGCAGAGACCTTTATAATTCTGGCCTGCTTTCTTTAAAGGGACATATTCAGATATAAATTCAACAATGTCTATTTTAGACTTGATTTCCTCAAGGAGACTGTCAGCCTTCATTCAATCTGCTGAATCTTCTGAAACCAGAGCATTCAAGAATCTCAAACGAATTATCTTTTGAAAGCTCATCTATGAGGAGATTCATGCCGAGGTTATCACTCGAGATATGGCCGGCAATAATAACATTCAGGTGGTTCTTTTCAGCCTCTTTCCTATGGTCTTCGCTCAGATGCATTGCAACGATTGTACTTATCCCTCCTGTTGTGAGGCTTTCGAATACCTCTTTTGCCCCTTCTGTGCCACCAGTCATATCCACGAAGATCTTCCCCGCCTTTCTATTTTTTGAGCCGAGGAGAATTTTCGGGCCAACAGTATTCAGCCCTGCCTCTTTATATTCAGGGATGTTTTTGAGTATATCAAGCACATCACCGACAAGATAGGGTTTTTTTTCATCAAAGAGTCCCTGGAGATAGCTCGCGACCACATTGTCAGCAGGCGTATG